>JAPUKG010000088.1 GCA_027295775.1 Pseudomonadota bacterium | reverse complement strand
CGGGCTCCAGCTCGTCGAGCAGCGCGCGGGTCGAGCTGGCCACGGACAGGGCGGATCGGAAGTGGGCGTCGCGCACGAGGTCCTCGATCTCGTCCAGCTCCCGATCGACGTCCGCGAGGCGCGGGTCCGGCTCGGCGCTCTTGCGCGCCTCCGACAGGACCGCGGGCGGCACCGCCCCGACCGCCGGAAGCGCCGGAAGCGCCGGAAGCGGGGCCGGAGCGGTGAGCTCACCGAGCGGCTCCTCGTCAGCGGCGAGCGGGCCGGCCGCGGCGAGAAGGAACGTGCATGTCAGTGCGAAGCGTTCGCACCCGCGGCGCATCATGGCGCTGCCTCAACGACCCCACCCCCCCCATCCGGGCCGAAGGGTGCGCGTATTCGCGGCTCGACGCAACTGTGTCGTCCTCCCTTCGATGCCCGCACCACCAGGCGTCCATGGGGCTTCTCCGTCGGTGTTAGACTCGCCCGGTGGACGTCTCGGTCTTCCTCGACGAGTTCCGACCGTTCCGGCGGGGAGAGATCGCCCTCGCCCGCAAGCTCCTCGAAGATCCGCTCTTTCTCCACCCCCGACGCCTGGATCTGCTGCGCTACGCGGTGCGGCTCGCGCAGATCTCGACGATCGGCTCGGAGCCCGGCGACCTGATCGACCGCATCGGGTCGTTCCGCCTGCGGCTGCTGCAGCTCCTGGCGCCGGTATTGCCGACGGACCCGGCCGCGATCGATCCCGCGCGGCTGGACGGCCGGCTCGACAAGGTAGCGCTCCTGGTCGGGCAGACGCGGGACAAGATCGTCGGGGCGGGTCTGGTCTCCGAGGAACGGCTCGACGCCGAGATCGCTCACAAGCGCCTGGTGGTGGTGCTGGGCGGGGCGGCGGGCTCCGGCTACGTCTTCCTCGGGGCGCTGAACGTGCTCGAGCGGATGGGCATCACGCCCGCCTACATGGTGGGGTGCAGCGTGGGCTCGGTCCTGGCGGTGGTGCGCGCGCGGACCCACCGCTTCGAGCTCGAGGCCCTCTTCGAAGACATTCGCCGGCTGCGCGAGAAGGGCATCTTCCGCGCGCCCGACCTGAATCCCCGCTTCGGTCTGCCGGCCGCGCTGCGCCTCGATCTGCGGGGCGCGCTGGGCGAGCTCTTCGCGGGTGGCGATGGCCAGCGCGCGCTGCGCGACCTGGAGCTTCCGGTGGACTGTCTCTCGACCGGGCTCGGCCCGGGCGCGCTGTCCGAGCCGAGAGAGTCGTACTCCCGTGTGGTCGACGCCGATCTCCACGACGCCAGAGATCTCGCCGAGCTGGGGAGCGGCGTGCTCGCGCGAGTCGTGGGCACGGTGATCTCGCTGGCCATGAGCCGCAAGGTGTTCGTCCCGCTGTTGATGGGCAGCGACGCCGACACCGCGGAGCTGCCGGCCCTCGACGCCGCCGGCTTCAGCGCCGCCATCCCCGGTCTCCTGTCCTACGACCCGCCCGTCGACGACGCCCGCTCCGCCGCGATCCTCGACGGTCTGATGGCACGCCACGAGCTGGTCGGAATCGTCGACGGCGCCCTCACCAGTCTGATCCCCGCGCGCTACGCCTGGGAGGCGATCGAGGCCGGGCGGATCGGGTCCCGCCACTGCGCGATCCTCGCGCTCGACGCCGTGGCGAAGCCGCGCGGAGCCAACGCCGTGCTGGCGCCGCTCCTGCGCACGATCTCCGCCACCGCCGACCGAGACCGGCCGTTCTGGGACCTGCACGTCAACTTCCGCCGGGTGCCGCCCTTCCTGGACCTGTTTCCCACCCTCGCGCGGTTGCGGCGCTCCGCGCAGAACGGGGAGCGGGAGTTCGGCGCCACCGCGGAGCTGCTGCGCGCCCTGCTGGCTCCCCTCCGTCGCTGGAAGGAGATCATGGCGGGCGCGCCACGGGCGCAGCGGGACGGTTAGCGGAACGAGGCGCGCAGCTCGGTGCAGGCCTGGGCCACCGCCTGGCGCGCCTTGTCGATGGCGGCGGTCATGGCGAAGAAGCCGTGGATCATGCCGTCGTAGCGCAGGAGTGAGGTGGGCACCCCGGCACCCTCGAGCCGCGCCGCGTAGGCCTCGCCCTCGTCGCGCAGCGGGTCGAACTCGGCGGTGATCACCGTCGCCGGCGGGAGCCCCGAATGGTCGGGCGCCCTCAGCGGGGAGGCCAGGGGATCGCGCCCGTCGTCCTCCTTCTCCAGGTAGTGGGCCCAGAACCACTGCATCATCGCCTTGGAGAGGAGGTAGCCCTCGGCGTTCTCGGCGTAGGACGCCGTATCGAAGGCGTGGTTGGTGACCGGGTAGATCAGCAGCTGGTGCGCCAGGGCGGGGCCGCCCCGCGCCCGCGCCATCAGGGTCACCACGGCGCTCAGGCATCCGCCGGCGCTGTCTCCGCCCACGGCGACGCGCGCCGGATCGATCCCGATCGAGGCGCCGTTCTCGACCACCCAGCGGGTGGCGGCGTAGCAGTCCTCGGGGGCGGCGGGGAACTTGTGCTCCGGCGCCAGGCGGTAGTCGACGGAGACGACGGTGCACTGGGCGCCGTTGCACAGGCTCCGGCAGCTGCCGTCGTGGGTGTCGAGGTCGCAGATCACGAAGCCGCCGCCGTGGAAGTAGACCAGGCAGGGGAGGTCGCGAGCAGCCGACGGCGTGTAGATGCGCACCGGGATCTCGCCCCCGGGACCCGGGAGGGTGCGGTTCTCGACCCGGTGGACGGCCTCGGTCTCCGCCCCACCGATCGCGGTCATGCCCGAGAACATCTGACGCATGACCGTCGGCGGGACGGTCGAGAGGTCGGGCAGCGCGCCCGTCGGGAGCCGGTCGAGGACGGCCTGCGCCTGGGGATCCACGGGCATGAACGGCTCCTGTGCGGGTCGACGCGATCCTACCACGCGCCCCGCGCGGGCCGGCGCGGGCCGGCGCGCCGAGCTGCTAGCTTGCCGCCATGTCCAGTGCCACCGGCATTCGCGTTGCCCTCTTCGACCTCGGCGGCGTGGTCGTCGAGCTCGGCGGCGTCCAGGAGCTGGGCGACCTGGTGGGCGAGTCGAGCGAAGAGGAGATCTGGCGTCGCTGGCTCTCCTGCCCCTGGGTGCGACGCTTCGAGCGCGGGCAGTGCACGACGGACGAGTTCGCCCGCGGCATGGTGGAGAGCTGGGAGCTGCCGCTGGCGCCCGACGACTTCCTGGCCCGGTTCCAGCGCTGGCCGCGCGGACTCCTGCCCGGGGCCGAGGCGCTGCTCGAATCGCTCCACGGCCGCGTTCACCGGGCCTGCTTCAGCAACACCAACGCCTTCCACATCGACCACCAGTTCGAGGCGTTCGGAATCCGCACGCTCTTCGACGAGCACTTCTTCTCCAACCAGATCGGCCTCGTGAAGCCCGACCGCGAGGCCTACGAGCACGTGGTGGAAGCGCTCGGCTGTCCCGCCGGCCACATCCTGTTCCTCGACGACAACCAGATCAACGTGGATGGCGCCCGGGAGGTGGGGCTGGATGCGCACCGGGTGCGCGGCGTGGAGGAGGCCCGGCGGCTGCTCTCGGAGCGGGGGATTCTCTAGAGCAGAAAGCGCTCGATGGCGCGGGCGACGCCGTCCTCCGAGTTGGACGCGGTGACGTGGTCCGCGGCCGCCAGGGCCTGCGGCACCGCGTTCGCCATGGCCACGCCCAGCCCCGCCCCGGCCAGCATCTCCGCGTCGTTGGTGTCGTCGCCGATGGCCAGGATCTCCGCCGGCTCGATGCCCATGCCGGCGGCCAGCTGCACGAGTGCGGGCCACTTGCCCGAGCCCGCCGACACCGCCTCCAGGATGTGGCCGCGGTAGTTCTTGTTGACCAGGAAGTTCGTCCGGATCCGCGTGCCCAGGGCCGTCGCGATCTCGGACTCGAGCGCGCGCAGGCTGAGCTCGTCGGCCAGGCAGCTCATCATCACGAGCGCGTCGGAGGGCGCCGGGTCCAGCGAGTCCACCACCCGACACACGCGCTGGTTTCGCCCCACGTATTCGCCCTGGAAGGGATGGGCCCGCTCCGGGGCCTCGGTCACGAAGTCGAGACCCTCGTGGTGGTGGTCCACGTAGACCAGGGGCGCGCCGACCCCGCGCATCACGTCCAGGACCTCCGGGTAGACCTCCCGGGAGAGGTAGCGGTGGTGGAGGGTCTCGCCGCTGCGCACGTCCTTCACCAGCACGCCGTTCTGGAGGACCGCCGCGCCACTCTCGATGCCGAGCTCCTGCAGGATGGGGAGGGACGTGCGGTAGCGCCGGCCGGTGCAGAGAACCACGTGCACACCCCGGTCGCCGGCGTCGCGCACGGCCCCCCGCACGGCGGGCCGCACCGCGGCCGAATCGTCCAGCGTGGTGCCGTCGGCATCGAGAGCGAGCAATCGGAAGCGCATGATTGTGGCGGGATGGGACTCCGAGCGGCAGTATAGGGCCCGGTCCGCGTCCTTCCGAGGCGGACGGAGGGAGGGGAGCCATGAATATGAATCCGAAGGTGATCGCCGGAATCGTCGTTGTCCTGGCCATCTTGATGTTCGGCAGCAACTTCTACCAGACGGTCCCGCCGGGCTACGTGGCCGTGGCCTCGCTCTTCGGAGAGGTCCAGGACGAGTCCTTCACGGAGGGGCTCCACGTCCCGGTGAACCCGTTCTACAACTGGTACTTCTTCGACGCCCGGCAGAAGACCCACAAGGAGTCGGCCGCGGTCCCCACCCAGGACCAGCTCCAGACCCAGGTGGAGCTCAGCGTCCAGTACCGGATCGACCGCGCCATGGCGTCCGAGTTGCTCAAGAACGTGGGCAGCGCGGCGGACGCCATCAACGTGCACCTGGTGCCGAAGCTGCGCTCGCTGCTCCGCGAGCAGGGCAAGAAGATTCCCCGGGCCGAGGACTTCTTCCTCGAGGCGACCCAGGCGCAGCTCCAGGACGCCCTCTACGAGGGCCTCTCCACGTACCTGGGGCCGTACGGGATCACTATTTCGGCCGTGCTGATCCGCGACATCAACCTGCCGCCCTTCATCACCAAGGCCATCGAGCAGAAGAAGGAGCGCGAGCAGGCCGTGGAGAAGCAGAAGGC
>JAPUKG010000087.1 GCA_027295775.1 Pseudomonadota bacterium | reverse complement strand
GGACTCGTCGCCGCCGTCACCCGAAAGGGCGACCACGACGTGCTCACGAGCCGCCCGGGAAATCTCGACCATGGGCAGGAGACCGACGTCTGCGAACGGCTCGCCCACGTGCCAGAGGGCCGACGTCAGCAGGGCGCGGTGGTCGGGACGCACCTCGATCTCCCGGTGGCGCGTTCCGTAGCGCTCGGCCACCAGCCGGGCCAGAGGGCGCTCGTCCTCGTCGCGCGGGTCGCCGGCGAATCCCAGGGAGAAGCTGCTCACGGACTCGGCGCTCGCCCGGGCCGTCATGGCCGTCACCAGGCCCGAGTCGATTCCGCCGCTCAGGAAGCAGCCCAGGGGCACGTCGCTGCGCAGCCGCCGCTCCACGGCATCGCGCAGCACGCGGTCGAGCTCTTCGAGGGCGTCCTCCCGAGAGAGGTTCCGGGCGGGTCGGAAGCGGAGATCCCAGTACCGGGAGAGGCGCAGTCCGGCCTCGTCGAAGACGAGGCTGTGAGCGGGGGGGAGGGCCGCCAAGCCCTGCACGAAGCTCCGGTCTGGGGGTGGGAAGCCCTGGCTCAGGAAGAAGTCGAGAGCGACCGGGTCGAGGTTCTCGGGGTCCGGCGGTGCGAAGCGGTACAGCGCGTGGACCTCCGATGCGAATACGAGCTGCGCGCCCCGCTGCAGGTAGAAGAAGGGCTTGACCCCCAGCCGGTCTCGGGCGGCGAAGATCCGCCTTCGCTTCCGATCCCAGACGGCGAAGGCGAACATCCCGGAGAGCCGCTCCGGGCACGCGTCTCCCCACTCCTGGTAGGCGTGCAGGACGACTTCGGTGTCGCTGCCGGAGCGGAAGCGATGCCCCCGCTCCTCGAGCTGCGCGCGCAGCGTCTCGAAGTTGTAGACCTCGCCGTTGTACGTGATCCAGAGGGTTTCGTCCTCGTTGGGCATGGGCATGTGGCCGCGAGCCGACAGATCCTGGATCGCCAGGCGGCACGCGCCCAGGCCGACCCCCGGCTCGCGGTGCAGTCCCGCGTCGTCGGGTCCGCGGTGGGCGAGGTCGTCGCGCAGGGCCAGCAGGTCGGGTTCGGAGGGACCGGGTCCGGAGAGGTCGACGATCCCGCAGATGCCGCACATACTTCCCGCGTCTCCCCGCAAAGCTCGCACGGCGGCGCACCGCGGCGGACCTTCCGTTCTCCCGCGCGTAGCGTATCCTCCACATCGAACGACCGCGAGCGCGTCGAGCGGCGGGGATGACGCTTCCGAACTTCCTGATCATCGGAGCCATGAAGGGGGGGACCACCTCCCTCTACCGGTATCTGGAGCAGCACCCGGACGTGTTCATGAGCGACGTCAAGGAGCCGCGCTTCTTCGCGCTCGAGAACGATCCTCTCGACTATCGCGGCCAGGACGATCCCACGAGCCGCTGTGACCACAAGACGCTGGAGACCTACACAGCGCTCTTCTCGGAGGTCACGAGCGAGCGCGCCATCGGTGAGGCGTCCACCCTCTACCTCTATCACCCCGACGCGGCGGAGCGAATCCGCCACTACGTGCCGGAGGCGAGGCTGATCGCCGTGCTTCGGCATCCGGTGGAGCGAGCCTATTCCAACTTCATCTATCTGCGGCGCGACGGACGGGAGCCCTGCGCGGAGTTCCGCGACGCCCTGGCCCAGGAGGACGATCGGGTGCACCGGCTGCGTTGGGGGCCGCTCTGGCACTACAAGGGCAGGGGCTTCTACGCCCAGCAGCTCGAGCGCTACTTCGAGCGCTTCGATCGGGGCCAGATCCGCGTCTATCTGTACGACGATCTCCGCCAGGATCCGGAGGGGCTCTCGAAGGACGTGTTCGGCTTCCTCGGCGTCGCCGAGGACTTCACCCCGGACGTCTCCGTGGACTGGAACATCTCGGGCATCCCGCGCAGCCAGGGCCTGCATCGCTTCCTCCGCGGGACCAAGCCCGTGCGGACGGCCTTGGGGCGGCTGCTCCCCGAAGCGACCAAGCGGCGCGTCTCCTTCCGCCTTCAGCGCATGAATCTCGCCCAGCCGCCGCCGATCGACCCGGCGCTCCGCCGGGAGCTCTGCGAGCTCTTCCGCGACGACGTCTGTCACCTCCAGGATCGGATCGGACGCGATCTCTCGGCCTGGCTGGAGTAGCCGCCGGAGCTAGCGCGCGGAGAGTTCGGTCAGCCACTCCAGGATCCGCCGCGCGCGATCCTCGAGCGTGTGGCCGGCGGAGCGGGCGAGAGCGGCGCGCCCCATCGCGCTGCGGCGGTCCGCGTCTCGCAGCAGCGAGACGACCGCGTTCCGGAGGGCGTCCCGGTCGCGCGGGTCGACCAGGAGCGCGCAGTCGTCGTCGGCGATCTCTCGCAGGGACGGAATGTCGGAGGAGACGACCGGCACGCCGCAGGCCATGGCTTCGAGGATGGCGTTGGGGGAGCCCTCGTCGAGCGTGGGAAGGACGAAGAGATCCGCCGCGCCCAGCCAGCGCGACACCTCCGTGTGGGGCACCGGTCCGGAGAACACGATCGACGATCCACGGGGGTCCTGGGGGCCCTCGCCCACGAACGCCAGGTCGGTGTCCGGGAGGTCGCCCAGCGCATCCACCACCCGCAGCGGCCCCTTGCGCTCCTCGAAGTGGCCCACGAACACCACGAGCGATCGATCCTCCGCGAGCCCGAGCCCGCGGCGAAGCGCAGCGCGGTCGCCTGCGCAGAAGCGCCCCGGATCCACGGCGTTGGGGGCGACCAGGATGCGCTCCTCGGGGACGCCGTACACCTCCACCGCGTAGTCGCGGTTCCGGCGGGACACGCTGACGATGCCCTGGAAGCGTCGAACCGTTCGCCGGCAGAACTCGAAGCCCACCTCGCGCTCGTAGTCCGAGAAGTGGGACTCGCCCAGCGCGACCACGGCGGGGACGCCCAGGGCGCGACCGAGTTCGAGGGCGGCGTAGCCGGACGGAAGGAGAAAGTGGCCGTACACGGCGTCGGGCTCGAAGCCAATCCTTCGGGTGGCGCGCCGCACGACCCAGGTGAATGGATGGAGCCCCATGCGGCGCGTCGACACGGGCCCGAGCCGGAGGTTCGACAGGCTGGGGTAACCCGGCCGGAGGACCCGCGGCTCCTCCGCCGTGTCCGAATCCGGGTACCCGAACACCCACTGACGCGTCTGGGGACTCCAGTACGGGTGTGGAGCGACGACCGCCACCTGGGCTCCCATACGCACCCATTCCGCGACCAGCCCCTCGACGAAGGTCCCGATGTGGGGCCGGTGGGTCGTGGGGTAGTTGTTGCTGACGACCCAGAGGCGGAGCGGGCGTTGCTGGATCCCCATCGTCAGGGGTGCTCCTCAGGGCGGGGACGAGGCAGCGTAGCCGACCTCGCTCATGCGCTGGGCGCAGCTCCGCTCGATGCGGCGCAGGTTCTCCTCGCCGAAGAAGACCCGCCAGTCGCGAGGCGCCTGGCCCCGCGGTTGGAACTGCACGTCCACCTGGCCCTCGATGTCGCGTTCTTCCGGGAGGCCGAGCTCCCGCGCCAGGCGAGCGATCTCTGCGCTCTTGCCGGCGATGAAGTCCTCGTAGCGGATGAGCACCATCTCGCCCCGGTGCGCCAGGTAGACATCGGTGCACGCGTTCCAGCGCGCTGCCAGCCGATCGACGTAGTGATCTCCGCCCTCGATCCCCAGCCACCGGCTGTCGAGCACCAGCTCGGAGCCGGGATCCACCCCGCCGCAGTGACCTTCGGTCAGGACCGGCAGGTCTCCCGGAATGCCGAGGCGGTCGAGGATGCTGCGGAGATTGTCCCGGGGATCCCGCAACACGAAGGCGAACCGCGCCTCGGGAAAGCGCCGGCGGAGTTCGCGGTGGAAGAACGTGAGGTTCGGTTCCTTCACGATGGCGCGGGAGAAGTCCAGTGCGTTTCGCCTCATGAAGTCGTCGAAGGACATCTCGCCGTTCCGGAGCCGGAGCCAGGTCTGCTCCTCGATCTCCCGGCGCAGGTCGATCGATGTGGGCAGGCCGGCAGCCAGGCCGAGCAGCGCGGCGATCGCCGAGGTGCCGGACTTCTGGTTGCCGAGCACGAAGACCGGCCTCGGGTGCGGTCGAGCCAAGGCGTTGCGGGCGAGCAGGACGCCCTCGCGCAGGGCTCGCCACACCGCGCGGCCAGCGGGCTCCAGCGGCCCCGGCACCCGTCGCGCCAGATCCCACGTTCTCACGTCGCGTCGATGAACCGCTGGAACCAGAGCTCCGTGGTGAGCCAGCGGAAGATGTGGAAGGACAGGTCGAAGCGACCGCTCCGGTGCCTGTCCAGCGCCTCTTCGAGGGGTCCGGGCGCAAAGATGCCGCGCTTTCGGCATCGCTCGGAGAGCAGGACGGGGTGAAGCGTCTTCTCGGGCTCGTCCCGGAACCAGCGGGCTAGGGGTGTGGTGAAGGCGAGCTTACGCCGATTGTCCAGGATGTCGTCGGGGACGCATCCGCGCATGGCGCGCCGCAGTACGGCCTTGCCGAACCCGCCGTGGAGCTTTAGCCGGCCCGGCATGCGGAACACCGCCTCGACCAGTCGATAGTCCATGAATGGCAGGCGACACTCGATCGAGTGGGCCATGGAGAGGGCGTCGCCGTAGTGGAGGAGGTGCGCCAGGTTTCCCTCGTGTTGGCGGCGCAGCTCGGCGGTCAGCTTCTCCCGGATGG
>JAPUKG010000086.1 GCA_027295775.1 Pseudomonadota bacterium | reverse complement strand
TCCTCGTTGATGGTCCACACGTGCACCTGGACGCCGTGGACATGGGCGTGGTCGAGGAGCTCGCGGGTGACGAGTGGCCGGCCGCCGAAGTCCGCCGGGATCTGCAGCGCCATCGAGTCGCTGGCCGGTGTCTCGCCGGTCCCGGCGGTGCGCACGAAGTCCAGCACGTCGGCCACGCTGGCGCCCAGCGCGGCGGCCACATCGCAGCGCTTGAGCTCGTCGCGCACCCGTGCCATCAGCGCGTCGTCGCCCGCAGTCAGCAGGGTGCGGTCCGCGCGGCCGCGCGACTGCACCAGCTCGATCACCCGCTCGGCCAGGCCCGGCAGGTTCTCCTTCAGCTCCAGGTTGAAGCGGGCCTCGGGAAAGCGGTCGAAGGCCTCCTCCACGGTGGGGATGCGCAGGTCGGCCCCCCGGTACGGGAAGCTGGCCCCGCCGTCGAAGCTGAAGTAGTGGCCGGCATCGACCTCGCGGAGCTCCTCGAGCCGCAGCTCCGCCACCCGGCCCGGGCGGCCGCCGATCCGGTCCACGGTCTCGTCGTGGATCAGAACCGGGACCCCGTCGCGGGTGACGTGCACGTCGCTCTCGAGGATGTGAGCGCCCTGGGCGAGCGCGCGCTCGAAGGAGAGGAGCGTGTTCTCGGGGGAATCCCCGGCCGAGCCCTTGTGGCCGATCACGATCGGCATGGGAAGGTCGAAGTAGGGGTGGGCCATCGAGCATACGGTACCATGCGCCGCCCGATGGCCGTGCTCACCCGCGACGCAATCCTGCGCGAGATCGAGGCCGGGCGGCTCGTGATCGATCCCTTCTCGGAGGATCAGGTCGGCGCGGTCTCCATCGACCTCACCCTGGGCGACGAGATCCGGACCATCGAGTGCGGCGCCGAGCCCATCGACATCAACGAGGAGTCGGACTACCGCCGCCACACCCACGTGCGCTCCCTGCGCGAGCCGGTGGTGCTGGAGGCGGGGGCCACGATCCACGGCATCACTCGGGAGCGGGTCGGGCTGCCGCCGGACCTGTGCGGCTTCCTGGAAGGCCGCAGCCGCTACGCTCGCCTGGGTCTGATGGTCCACGTGACCTCGGCGCTGGTCCAGCCCGGGGTGTACAACCGCCAGGTGCTCGAGATGGGCAACGTGTCCGGTCATCCGCTGCGTATCCACGCCGGCGTCCGGATCTGCCAGCTCGTGCTGATGCGCACCGAGGGCGAGGCAGTCTACCGGGGCCGCTTCGCGGACCAGGACCGCGTCTGAGTCCTCCGCTCCGATGAGGAGCGTGGTGCAGCGGGTTCGCTCGGCGCGGATCGCGGTGGGGGCCGAGAGTGTCGCGGAGATGGGGCCAGGGCTGCTGGCGCTGGTCGGTGTGGCCGCGGACGACGGCGAGCAGGACGCCCGGGAGCTGGCCCGCAAGCTGGTGCACCTGCGGGTGCTCGAGGACGACGCGGGTCGCATGAACCGCTCGCTGCTGGAGGCGGGCGGAACGCTCGGCGTGGTGTCCCAGTTCACACTCCTGGGCGATGCGCGCAAGGGCCGGCGCCCCTCCTACACGGACGCCGCGTCGCCCGAAGTGGCGGCGCCGCTGGTCGAGCTCGTGATGCGCTGTGCTCGCGATCACGGTGTGCCGGTGGTGGGGGGTCGATTCGGGGCCAGCATGGACGTTCACCTCGTGAACCACGGGCCGGTCACCCTGCTGCTCGACACGGCGAAGACCTTTTAGAACCGCGGTTGCCGATGCCGCCGCAACGGGGCAAGATCCGGGTCGGGGGGATGGCCGGTGCGCTCGCGAGCGCCGAGCCCAATGGGAGGTTCCAGTCAATATGAGAGAAATGCTCTTTGGGGCGAAGCGATCGGGTCGCTTCGTTCGAAGTCAGCTGTGTGCGTTGGTGTGCGGTGCTGCGATCGCGCTGGCGCCGGCATCGGCCCTCGCCGGGGCCGGTACCATCGCCAAGGAGGCCGGGATCGGAGCGGGGTCGGCACTGGCCAGCCTCGTCTACGCGCCGGTGAAGCTCTGCTACGCGACCTTCGGTCTGGTCGTCGGCGGAATGGCCTGGGGCTTCTCAGGCGGCGATGGGGAGGTCGCCAAGACCGTGCTCACGCCCTCTGTTCTCGGGGACTACGTGATCACGCCCAGCCAGCTCCGCGGCGAAGAGGGGATCGAGTTCTTCGGCCGTGAGCCGGGGTACGGCAAGGCGTCCACCAGCGTGGCCTCCGCGCCGGACGACTGGCCCGAGGAGGGCTGGTAGGCCCACGCCATACGGAGACTGTGTCCGAACAGGGCCCCCGGGCGTACAATCCCGGGGGCCCTTTGCGTTTGTGCGCGCAGGGGCGACGGCCCCGGGGGGCTCACTGGCGAGCCATGCCTCGAGGGGTCATCTTGACTAGCCACTCTTCCCAGCCCGACGATGAGGGCGGGTGCCCATGACCGATCTCGCCTCACAGGCTTCGCTCGCGTTCGCTGCCGGCGTGCTTTCGGTCCTCTCCCCCTGCGTCATGCCCCTGATGCCGGCCTACCTCTCGCTGATCTCGGGAATCTCGGTGGAGGAGATGCAGGAGGGAGTCGGCGACGCCGCGCTGCGCCGCCGGGTCATGCGCGGCTGCTTCGGCTTCGTGAGCGGCTTCTCGACGGTGTTCATCCTGATGGGTGTGGGCGCGGTCGCGCTGGGGCACGTAATCCGGACCTGGCGCGCCGAGGTGTTTGGGCTGGAGTTCGGAGTGGCCCAGATCGCCGGGATGATCATCGTGCTGTTCGGGCTCCACATGACCGGGCTGGTTCCGATCCGCGCTCTCTACCGGGACACGCGCCTGCAGTTCAAGATGAGTCGGCGGAGCTTCGTGAGCTGCTTCCTGATCGGGGCGGGCTTCGCCCTGGGCTGGTCGCCCTGCATCGGGCCCATCCTCAGCACGGTCCTCACCCTCGCGGGCGCCCGCGAGACGATGTTCGAAGGGACCGCGCTGCTGGCGATCTACTCGGCCGGTCTGGCGATCCCATTCCTAGCGGCGGGCTGGAGCATCGACTACTTCTTCCGCGCCTTCGGACGGGTCAAGCATCACTTTCGCAAGTTCGAGGTGGCATCGGGGGTCATGCTAATGGCGGTGGGCGTGCTGCTGGTGACGGATCAGTTCTCCCGGCTCAACAGCCAGTTCCGGTTCCTGACCGACTTCGTGAACGCGGCCGAGCGGGTGCTGCAATGATCGAAGGGGGGTCCCTGCGGGCATGGCTCGGGTTGGGTTGGATGGGGCTGGCCGTTCTCGGCTGCGGAATCGAGACGGCGGGGGAAGGCGGCAGTGAGCCGGCCGCGGCGGCGCGCGAGATGGCGCCGGACTTCACGTTGGAGCGCCTGCAGGGCGGCTCGGTCACGCTCTCGGATCTGCGCGGCAAGACCGTGATCATCGACTTCTGGGCCACCTGGTGTCCGCCCTGCGAGTTCCAGGTTCCGGAGCTCAACGCCTTCTACGAAGCCCACGCGGCATCGGGCCGGGTGGAGGTGCTGGGGGTGTCGGTGGACACGGACGGGCCGGAGGTGGTCGGGGAGTGGACCGACGACAAGGGGGTCCGCTACCCGATCCTGATGGGGGACGAGGATCTGGCGAAGCGCTTTGGGGCGCTCGGGTTCCCCACCCTCGTGATCGTTGCGCCGGATGGGACGATCGACTCCCGGCACGTGGGGCTGATCGAGCGGGCCCAGCTCGAAGAGGCGCTCGCCCGACAGCGGGCCCCCGAGTCGAGCGCCACCTAGTCCCCGTCTCAAGGCGCTGCTGCGGACGGTCGATGTTGTGGGCGTGGCGGGGACGGAGAATACGCAGGTTCGGGTCCAGCGGACGTACGAGCGGTCGTTCGCGACGGGGCAGATCATCTTCGAGGAGGGCGACATCGGCGAGGTCGTGTTCGTCATCCAGACTGGGGAGGTCGAGCTGTCGCGCATGGGGGCGACTGGCCGGCGGGTGTTGGCGCGGCTCGGTCCCGGTGATTTCTTCGGCGAGATGAGTGTGGTGTTGGGCGAGGTGCGCTCGGGCCGGGCGGTGGCGCTGAGCGACTGTCGGCTGCTGGAGCTCGACGGCGAGACCCTCGAGGCCATGTGCGTCGAGCGGCCCGAGGTCGCCCTCCGCATCATCCGACGCCTCAGCTCGCGGCTGATCGAGTCCGAGCATCGCCTCTCGGCGATGGGGGTCGACGATCTGCTGCGCCCGCTGGTGCGCGCGTTGGTCAAGAGTGCCGAGGAGCTCGAGGGCGGAGGCATGCGCGTGGCCACATCCCTGCGCAGCCTCTCCCGGCAGGCGGGACTGACCATGCTCGAGGCGCACCAGGCGTTGCACCAGCTCCTCGACCGAAAGCTCGTCCGGCTGAGCAACGACGTGTTGATCGCCGAGGACGTCGAGCTCCTCTCGAGCAGCCTGGACGCGTCCGCCTAGCCCGGCCGGCCAAGGGCCGGCTTGCTCGCGGGCGGTGCTGGGATCCCTCTGATAGCGTGAGCGCCAGGTCGGGAACCGCCAGGGGGGCTCTCTCGCTTGGATTCGCACTCGCGTCCGCGCGGGGGTCGGCGCCGCTGGGTGCGCCTGCTGGTTGGCGCGCTCCCGCTGGGATTCGCGCTGCTCGCGGTCCCGGTCCCAGAAGCCGCGGCCCGGGACGTCTTCGACGACGATCCGCTCGAGATCACCGCGGATCAGATCGAATACCAGCGCGAGCGCGAGATCTACCTGGCCGACGGCAACGTCCATGTGATTCAGGCCGGCGGGCGGACCCTCGACGCGGATTGGGTCGTGTTCAGCGCCGAGACCCGACGCGGGGTGGCCAGCGGCGGCATCCTCTGGATCGACGGAGACGAGGAGCTTCGCGCCGGGTTCATCGAGTTCGACCTCGACACGCTCGAGGGCACGATGATCGACGGCTACTTCGATGGCGGACCCGGGAACTTCCGGTTCTGGGCCGGCGAGCTGGTCCGGACCGGCGTGGATCAGTACCGGGTCGAGGACGGCCGCTTCACCACCTGCCGCTGCCCGGACGAGAAGCAGCGCCGCCCGTGGGAGATCGAAGCGAGCAGCGCCGACGTCGAGATCGGTGGGTACGCGACGGCGCGCAACGCCACGGTGGAGGTGCTGGGCGTGCCGTTGCTGTGGTTCCCGTGGCTGATCTTTCCGGTCAAGACCGAGCGCGAGACCGGATTCCTCTTTCCGGAGTTCGGCTACTCGAATCGCCGAGGGGGCGAGATCGGGCTCCCGTTCTTCTGGGCGGTCCACGACCAGGTGAACGTCACCGTGACTCCCGCGTACCTGACGCTTCGGGGCTTCAAGCCGAAGGCGCTGCTGGAGTACGTGGTCGGGGAGGACTCCTCGGGCAAGGTCTACGCCTCCTTCATCCATGACACGGAGGTGATCACCCAGGATCCCTACAGCGAGAACCGCTGGGCCTTCGAGTGGGAGAACGACTGGTTCCTGCCCACCGGCACGCGGCTGCGGGGCGACGTCCACCTGGTCTCGGACAACCAGTACGTGAACCACTTCAACGACCTGCGGGAGTTCCGGCGCGAGCGATTCATGGAGTCGAAGCTCTTCGGGTTCCACCACTTCCTTCCCGACGACTCGCTCGGGACGACGGTGTCGCTCGTCTACGCGGACGACCTCCAGAGCCGCGACAACGTCGACCGAGACGAGGTGCTGCTGCAGCGCCTGCCCGACGTGTCCTTGAGCTGGCTGCACACGCCGTGGCGCTTCGCGCCGGTGATCAGCTCGGCCCTGGACGTGGACTACACCTACTTCTGGGCCCAGCGGGAGGTGAAGGGTCCGCTCCGGGTGGACGACCTCTTCTGGGACACCGGGATCGACGGCATCCCCGATTTCCAGGAGGGGACGCTCGGGGAGTTGGACGACGCCAACGGGGACAACTTCGAGCTACCCGTCAAGTCGGGACCCCAGGGCAACCACCGCTACGACGAGGGAGAGCCCCTGGCGGACCGGGGAAACCGGCTGATCTTCAACCCCCGCGTCGGTATGCCCATGCGCTTGTTCGACGCCCTCGAGTTCTATCCCGAGGTTGGCTACCAGGAGGCGCTCTACGCGACGGACGCCCAGGACTTCGCCGAGCGGGGCGTCTTCACGGCGCGAGCGGATCTGACGGCCCGCATGCGGCGCAGCTTCGACACCGGCGACGGGAGTCGCGTGACTCACCGGTTCGCGCCCCAGGTCGGCTACGTCATGGCGCGGCAGCGCGGCCAGAGCGGGGACCCGATCTTCGTCCCTCCCAGCGGTTTTCCCCAGCACCGCCTGCGCCAGCTCGCGCGCGAGAACGTGGTCCTCGATCCCGCGGACCGGGTGCGCGACAGCAACGCCCTGTCCCTGGGCTTCCTGAATCGGCTCTACGCTTCCGCGAGAGACTCCGGCGAACGCCTGGCGATCGAGTTCAGCCTGTCGGGCATGTACGACTTCGAGAACTCGGACAGCACCCTGATCATTCTCGACGGGCGGACCTTCGGGTGGTGGAGCCGACTGACTACGCGCTTCAACCTCAGCTACAGCCCGGTCGAGAACCGTATCGAGGAAGGGCTGCTCGACCTGTCGTACAGGCTTCCAAAGTGGCGCTTCATCGGGGGGAACATCGGCGGTCGATACCGCTACCTCCGGGAGATTCCCCCGTTCTTCGAGGACTTTCGAAAGACAAAGGAGCGCTTCGCGAACTTCGACGAGCAGTTCGGGCGGATCGACCAGTTCACTGCGCGCATGCGCATCGAGCTGGGACGAAAGTGGGCGGTGGGTTACGTGGGGACCTACGACATCGAGGGCAGCGAGCTGATCACCAACAGGGGCTACGTCGAGTACCAGTCCCGCTGCGAGTGCTGGGCGATCCAGGTCGAGGCGGAGCAAGACGAGCGCAACGGACTCGAGTTCACGATCCGCTTTGCGGTCCTCGGGCTCGGGGACGACTCGCGCCGGCCCTTCTCCGGGCGAGGCGGCCTCGGCGAGGTCAAGTTCTGATTCCTTGACGGAGCCCCTGCCCTCTGATAACAACCTAGAAACACAGGGCTTTTTCGGCCCGCCTCGATCCAGAGTCCCGGGGTGCTCCGCCCGTCCCTCGAAAGCTTCGTCTCTCTCGCAGCGCGTGGAAACCTGATTCCCGTGGTGCGCGAGGTGCTCGCGGATCTCGACACGCCGCTGTCGCTCTTCCGCAAGCTCGACGACGGTCAGACCACCTGCCTGCTGGAGTCGGTCGAGGGCGGGGAGAAGTGGGCGCACTTCAGCATCATCGGCACCGGCGCGCGGGCGATCTTCCGGGCGCGCGGGCGCGAGGTGGAGTGGAGCGAGGGGGGCCGCACCGAGCGTATCCGGGCGGACGGCGATCCCCTGGAGATCCTGCGAGCGCGGCTGCGCGCGCTGTCGCTGGTGATGCCCGACGACCTGGTGTTGCCCCGCTTCGTGGGCGGCGCGGTCGGCACCGTGGGCTACGACTGGGTCCGCTTCGTCGAGGACATACCCGACGATAATCCGGACGCGCTCGGACTGCCCGATCTCTGGTTCGTGTTCCCCGAGACGGTCGTCGTGTACGACAACCTCCGTCACACCGCGCTCATCGTCCGGCACGTGCACCTGGCCGAAGGCGACGACCCGCGCGAGCGCTACGCGGAGGCCGAGCGCGCGGTGGAGAGAACGGTGAAAGCCCTGCGCACGCCATTGCCGGCGGAGCCGCGGCACCAGCCGGTGCGCGCACCCATGGAGGTGCGCCGCAGCATGACCCGCGAGCAGTATCACGAGATCGTCAAGCGGGCCAAGGAGTACGTGGAGGCCGGCGACGTCTTCCAGGTGGTGCTCGGCCAGCGCTTCCAGGTACCCCTGCAGGTGGATCCGTTCGAGTTGTACCGGCAGCTGCGCAGCATCAACCCAAGCCCCTATCTCTTCTTCCTGCGCATGGAGGGGCCGCTGCTGATCGGGTCGTCGCCGGAGATCCTGGTGCGCCTGGAGGGCTCGCAGCTGGATGTGCGTCCGATCGCGGGGACGCGCCGGCGCGGCCGCGATCCCGAGGACGACCGGGCCATGGAAGCGGAGTTGATGGGCGACCCCAAGGAGCGCGCCGAGCACGTCATGCTCGTCGATCTGGGCCGAAACGACGTGGGCCGGGTGGCCGAGGTGGGCTCGGTCCACGTCAATGAGTACGCCACCGTCGAGCGCTACTCCCACGTGATGCACATCGTGTCCAATGTGCAGGCGCGGCTTCGCGAGGGGCTGGACTGGCTCGACGTGCTGCGCGCGACCTTCCCGTGCGGAACCCTGTCCGGCGCGCCGAAGGTGCGAGCCATGGAGATCATCGACGAGCTCGAGACCCTGCGCCGCGGTCCCTTCGGCGGCTGCGCCGGCTACATCGACTACTCGGGCAACATGGACATGGCCATCACCATTCGGACCATGGTGGTGAAGGATGACTGGGTCTCGGTGTGGGCCGGGGCGGGGATCGTGGCCGACTCGGTTCCCGAACTCGAGTTCAAGGAGACGCTGAACAAGGCCCGCGCCCTGATCGTGGCGATTGACCGCGCCCGAGAGGGAACGGACTGACAGGACAGACACTTCGGACCATGCGCATCCTGATGATCGACAACTATGACTCGTTCACGTACAACCTCGTCCAGTACCTGGGCGAGCTCGGCGCCGACGTGGAGGTGGTGCGCAACGACGTAGACAGCGTCGATGCGCTGCTGAGCCGGTCCGCGAACGGCGTCGTGGTCTCGCCGGGGCCGGGCGTTCCCCAGGACGCGGGCGTCTCGGTCGAGATCGTGCGGCGGGCGGCGGAGGGCGGCACGCCGGTGCTGGGCGTCTGCCTCGGGCATCAAGCCATTGGAGTGGCCTGCGGCGGCCGCATCGTTCGCGCGCGCTCGATCATGCACGGCAAGACCTCCCAGATCGAGCACGACGGCGTGGGCATCTTTGCCGGTCTGCCGAAACCCTTCGAGGCGACCCGCTACCACTCCCTGGTGATCGAGAGCGGGAGCTGCCCGGCGGAGCTGGAAGTCACGGCGAAGACGGCGGACGGCGAGATCATGGGCGTGCGCCACCACGAGCTGCCGCTGGAAGGGGTTCAGTTTCACCCTGAATCGATCCTCACCCCGGTGGGCAAGCAGCTGCTCCGAAACTACCTGGACCGGTGCGCGGCGGCGGCGTGAGTCTCCGCCGGGCCATCGACATCGCCATCGGCGGCGAGGACGTTCCGGGTCCCGTGCTCGAGGCCGCCTTCGGCGAGATCATGGACGGCGACGCTGCGAACGCCCAGATCGCAGCGCTGTTGGTGGCACTGCGCGCGAAGGGCGAGAGCGTGGAGGAGATCGTCGCGGCGGCGCGGGCAATGCGCAGCCGTGCCGAGACGGCGCCCGCCCCGGTGGATCCCCGAACCGTGGACACGTGCGGGACAGGGGGCGATGGCAGGGGCACCTTCAACATCTCGACGGCCGCGGCCTTCGCAGTGGCCGGGGCCGGCGTCCCCGTGGCCAAGCACGGCAACCGCGCCGCCAGCAGCCGGACAGGGAGCTTCGACGTGCTGGAGGCGCTGGGCGTGCGCGTCGATCTGCCGGTGGCCGTCGGCGCGGCGCTCCTCGCGGAGATCGGCATCGCTCCCTTCTACGCCCGGGTCGCTCATCCAGCCATGCGCTTCATGGCCCCGGTGCGCCAGGAGCTGGGCCTGCGCACCCTGATGAACTGCCTCGGCCCGCTCCTCAATCCGGTGGGCGCGCGCTTCCAGCTGGTGGGCGTGTACACCGCGGAGCTGGTCGAGACCCTGGCCGACGCACTCGGACGGCTGGGATCGCGCCGCGCGCTGGTGGTGCACGGCTCCGACGGCCTCGATGAGATCACCACCACCGGGCCCACGGCGGCGGCGCTGACCGACGGTGGAAAGGTCGAACGGATCGAGATCGACCCGGCTGCGCTGGGGCTTCCGAAGGCAAAGGCTGGTGATCTGGATGGCGGCGACGCGGCGGAGAGCGCGGAGATCGTGCGTGCGGTATTGGGGGGCGAGAAGGGTCCGCATGCCGACGTGGTTGCGTTGAATGCGGGGGCGGCGCTGTGGGTTGCAGAGGCGGCCCCCGACCTGGCCGCCGGTCTGGCCGCGGCGCGAAAGAGCCTCGAGAGCGGGGCGGCGCTCGACCGGCTCGAGGCCCTGGTCGTGCGCAGCAATGAGATCGCTCCAGGATGAGCATCCTCGACGAGATCGTGCAGAACAAGCGCCTCGAGGTCGACGAGGCCAAGCACCTCGTCTCTGCCGAGGAGATGGCGGAGCTGGCGAGCGCCGCGGCCGAGCCCGTGCGCGGTCTGCGCCGGGCGCTGTGCGAGGCCGAGCCCCCGGCGGTGATTGCGGAGATCAAGCACCGGTCGCCCAGCCGCGGAGAGATTCGTGCCGACTTCGACGCGGTGGACTGCGCGCAGGCCCTCGCCCGCGGCGGCGCCGCCGCGCTCTCGGTGCTCACCGACGAGCGCTACTTCGGCGGGCGCGTCGAGTTCCTGGAGGCGATTCGCGCGGTGGTGAGCCTGCCCATCCTGCGCAAGGACTTCACGATCGACCCGTATCAGATCGACGAGGCCCGCGCGCGAGGCGCTGACGCGATCCTGCTGATCGTCGCCGCTCTCGAGCGCGGCGACCTGGCGTCACTTTACAAGCACGCCGTCGCGCGCGGTCTCGACGTGCGGGTCGAGGTCCACGACGAGCCCGAGCTGGCCGCCGCGCTCGAGATCGGCGCCGACCTGGTGGGCGTGAACAACCGGGATCTCCGCACCTTCGATGTGGATCTCGGCACCACCGAGCGGCTGGCCGCGCTCCTGCCCGAGGGAGACGCGGTGCTCCTGGTCGCCGAGAGTGGAATCCACACCGGGAAGGACCTGCGGCGGCTGGAAAACGCGCGCGCCCGGGCCTTTCTCGTGGGAGAATCCCTGATGCGTGAGGCCGACCCCGGCCACGCGCTCGATCGATTACGGAGGTCGCGGTGAGCGGGAACGTTCGCATCAAGGTGTGCGGGATCGTGAATCCCGACGACGCGCGCAGCGCTGTCGATGCGGGGGCCAGCCTGATCGGGGTGAACTTCGTTCCGGGCTCGCCTCGAGAGGTGAACGTGAAGATGGCAGCGGCCATCTGCGAAGTCGTGGATCCAAGCGAGGTGGAGCGCGTGGCCGTCTTCCGCGACGCCACATGGGAGGAGATCGACCGCGTGATGCGGCGCGTGGAGTTCGAGCGAATCCAGTTCCACGGGAGCGAGACGGAGGAGGAGCTCGAGGCCGTGGACCTGCCCGTCATCAAGGCGATCGCGGGCGCCAACCGCGAGGCGGTCGAGCGCTATCCGGGTGCGATCCTGCTCCTCGATCACCCCAGCGAGGGCGGTGGCAAGGGGCAGGTGTGGAACTGGAGCGAAGCCTCGGAGCTGATCGCCGAGGGCCACGATGTGATTCTCGCCGGTGGGCTCGATCCGGAGAACGTGGGGCAGGCTCTCGAGGAGCTGGGCGACCTGCTGCCCTGGGGTGTGGACGTGGCGACGGGCGTCGAGGGAGACGGATACCGAAAGGACCCGGCGCGCATGAAGGCGTTCGTGGAGGCGGTGCGCAGCGTGGAGGCGGGGCGCCGCGCGGAGGAGGCCGAGTGAAGGAGAGCGGCCTCTATGGCGAGTACGGCGGCCGCTACGTCCCGGAAGTCCTCGTCGCGGTCATCGAGGAGCTGGAGGAGGCGTACCCGCGCATCACCGGCGGCGCCGAGTTCCGCCGGGAGCTGGATGGACTCCTGCGCACCTATGCCGGACGGCCGACGCCACTCACCTTTGCGGCGCGCATCACCGAGGATCTCGGCGGCGCGAAGGTGTATCTGAAGCGTGAAGACCTGGCGCACACGGGCGCCCACAAGATCAACAACGTCCTGGGCCAGTCGCTGCTGGCGAAGTACATGGGGAAGCCACGGGTCATCGCAGAGACCGGAGCGGGTCAGCACGGCGCCGCCACGGCCACGGCCTGTGCGCTCCTGGGCCTCGAGTGCGAGGTGTACATGGGCGCCGAGGACATGCGGCGTCAGGCGCTGAACGTCTTCCGCATGGAGCTGCTGGGCGCCCGGGTCCATGCTGTCGAATCCGGATCGCGCACCCTGAAGGATGCCATCAACGAGGCCATGCGCGACTGGGTCACCAACGTCCGCAATACCTACTACTGCATCGGCTCTGTGATGGGCCCGCATCCCTACCCGATGATGGTGCGCAATTTCCAGCGTGTGATCGGGCTCGAGGTGCGCGAGCAGATCCAGGAGGTGGAGGGCCGCCTCCCGGACCTGCTGGTCGCTTGCGTGGGCGGCGGCTCCAACGCCATGGGGCTCTTTCATCCGTTCCTCGAGGACGAGGGGGTGCAGTTGGTCGGGGTGGAGCCCGGCGGCGAGGGGCTCGAGTCGGGTCGCCATGGGGCCACGCTCACCTGCGGCGTGCCGGGCATCCTGCACGGCCAGCGCACGTATGTCCGGTCGGACGACGACGGCCAGATCGTCCCGGCGCACTCCATCTCGGCGGGTCTCGACTATCCGGCGGTGGGCCCTGAGCACGCCTTTCTCAAGGACAGCGGCCGCGCGACCTACGAGTTCGCCACGGATGAGGAGGCCCTGGACGCCTTCCTCTACCTCTCCCAGAAGGAGGGGATCATTCCCGCCCTCGAGTCCGCCCACGCCATCGCCTACGTGCGCAAGCTCGCCCCGACCCTCTCCGCCGATACGGTCGTGGTGGTGAACCTCTCGGGCCGCGGCGACAAGGACGTGACGGAGGTGCGGGACATTCTGGCCGCGCAGGGCCGGGACACCTACGGACGGGCGCTTCCCCACTGATGGCCGTCTCCTGATGGGCAGACTGGCCGAGCGCTTCGCCCTCCTCCGCGAGCGGGGGGAGAAGGCACTCATGCCCTTCGTGACGCCCGGTGACCCGGATCTCTCGACGACAGAAGCCCTGGTGCTCGCGATGGCGGAGTCCGGGGCCGATGTCGTAGAGATCAGCATCCCGTTCTCCGATCCCATCGCGGACGGACCGACGATTCAGCGCTCCAGCCAGCGCGCGCTCGCTGGCGGCGTGACCCTGCGGCGCATCCTGGATCTCGTGAAGAGGCTCCGCCCCCGGGTCGAGATTCCCCTCGTGCTGATGGGCTATGCCAACCCGATCTACGCGATGGGCGAGGAGCCCTTCGCCGCGGCGGCGCGCGACGTGGGCGTCGACGGAGTGATCGTGCCGGACCTTCCCCCGGAAGAGGGTGCGGCTCTCTACGCCGCCTGCCGGCAGGCGGGCGTGGATCCGGTGCTCCTGGCCGCGCCGACGACCTCTCCAGAGCGCCTGGCATTCCTGGCCGGGGAGACCCGGGGCTTCCTCTACTACGTGTCGCTTACCGGCGTCACGGGCGCCCGGCGCGAGCTCGCCGCCGGCGTGGAGGACGGTGTTCGCGCCGCCCAGAAGCTCGGAGACGTACCGGTCTGCGTGGGCTTCGGCATCTCCACGGCGGAGCACGCCGCCGCCGTGGGCGCCTACGCCGACGGCATCGTCGTGGGCAGTGCCATCGTGGATCTCGTCGAGAAGGCGACCAGCCGAGACGAGGCGGTGGAGACGGTCGCGAAGTTCGTCGCCGAGCTGAAGGCGCCACTCCGGGGCTGACCGCCGAGGCCGACGTCAAGCTCGGGAGAGCGCGGGATCAGTCCTTCTCGGCCTCGGAGTCGCGGTGGGTGAGCGCGTCGAAGAGCGCGCGGACCTGGCGCTCGGTCGCCTCGGCCGGGCCGGAGTTGTCGATCACGTAGTCCGCCATCTCGCGCTTCTCGTCGATGGGAAGCTGGGCGTCCACGCGCCGCTTCGCCTCGTCGCGGTCGCAGCCGTCGCGAGAGACGGTGCGCTCGATCTGGACCTCGGCCGGCACCCACACTGCGACGGTCGCGTCGAACGACATGACGCTCGCGGCGCCGCGCCCGGCCTTCGCGCCCTCGAAGAGGAGCGGAATGTCCACCACCACCACCGGCGCTTCGGCATCGGCCGCCGCCTTGGAGCGGCGCATCATCTCGGCCACCACCGGTGGGTGCACGATCTCACCCAGTCGGATGCGGGCCTGCTCGTCGCGGAAGACGATGGCGGCGACCGCCGCGCGGTCCAGCGCGCCGCTGGCGTCGATCATCTCGGGCCCGAAGGCCGCGGCGATCTCGTCCAGCATCGGCTCGCCG
>JAPUKG010000085.1 GCA_027295775.1 Pseudomonadota bacterium | reverse complement strand
CGACGGCCGCCAGCCGGTCCGCGTCCCCGTCATTGGCGAGCCCCAGGGCCGGGCTCACCAGCTCCCGCGTGGCCTGGCGGAGCTCGTCGATGCGCTCCGGGCGCGGGTCCGGCGTCGCGCCGTGGAAGTCGGCCGCGCGCTCGCCGCGCAGCACCGTGACCTCGACGCCGGCCTCCAACAGGACGCGGTCCAGCACGCCGGCGCCCGTCCCGTGCATGGCGTCGTAGGCCACACGAACTGGAACCGGGCTCCCTCCCAGGTCGAGCTCGCCGCGCAACACCTCCCGGTACTCGCCGACCAGATCGACGGCCTCCGCGGGTGCGCCCTCCGGCGGTGCCGGGCGGCCGAGGGCGGCGCCGGCGGCCGACTCGATCCAGCGCGCGTCGTCGCCCCAAACACTTCCGCCCCACGGGCCGAACACCTTCACCCCCTGGTACTCGGCCGGGTTGTGGCTGGCCGTGATGACCAGGGCGCCGGCCGCGCCGCGCCGCGGCACCGCCGAGCTGAGCGCCGGGGTGGGGGACGGGCCGGCGCTCTCCAGGGCGGAGAGCCCGGCCTCGTGCAGGACGGCCCGCGCGATGCTCGCCATCGCGGGTCCCGCCGCCCGGCCGTCGTAGCCCAGCACCACCGGGCGCCCACGCGCGTGCCGGGCGAGCCAGGCGGCCGATCCGCGCAGCACCGCCAGCAGGCGCTCCCCAGTGACTTCGCTCCCCAGGAGCCCGCGCCAGCCGCCGGTCCCGAAGCGGATGGGCGCGGTCGCGGCCATTTCAGGCCGGGCCGAGCTTCTCTCGCAGACGCTTCGCCACCGTCTCGGGCACCCACTCGCCGATGGGCGCGCCGAAACGCACCAGCTCCTTCAGGCGCGAGGAGCTCACGTAGAGGTTCTCGAGGCTCGTCATCATGAACATCACCTCGACGCCCGGGTGGAGGTGGCGGTTCATGAGCCCCATCTCGAACTCGTACTCGAAGTCGGACATGGCGCGCAGTCCGCGGATCACGACGCGGGCGCCGATCTTGCGCGCGTACTCGACCAGGAGTCCCTGGAAGCACTCGACCCGCACACGCGGCACGCTGTCCAGGACCTCATGCAGGATCTCGATGCGCTCCTCCACGGTGAAGGTGCCGCTCTGCTTGTCGATGTTCACCGCCACCGCCACAACGACCTCGTCGAAGATCTTGGCCGCGCGATGGATCAGATCCAGATGGCCGTTGGTGAGGGGATCGAAGCTGGCCGGGAACAGCGCTCTCAGCGGAGTCCTGTCTTCACTCATCGGGTGGCGCAGCGTCCTCCGGCAGTCGCTCCCGGCGCCCGGGGGCGAGCCGCGTGATGACCGTATCTCCGTACGTTCGGCGATCGATCGGGTCGAGCCCGCCGACCGGGCCCAGAGAATGGCGCTTCGCACTCTCCACGACCACCGTCGCATCGGGGGCCAGCACCCTCGCCTCGACCAGGGCACGCAGTCCGGATTCGGCCTCGCCGGCGTCGTAGGGCGGGTCGAGCAGCACCAGATCGAACGCCTGGGGCTGGGTGTCGGCGCGCGCCCAGCGCCGCAACAGCCTCACCGTCTCGCCGCGGTGCCACTCGGCCCGGTCCTCGAGGCCGAGCGCCGACAGGTTCTTGCGCAGCACCGCGATCGACCGGGCGGAGCGGTCGACGAAGGTCGCGCTCTTCGCCCCGCGGGAAAGGGCCTCGATGCCCAGGGCCCCGGTCCCCGCGTACAGATCCAGCACCCGCGCGCCGGGCACGACCGCGTCCAGACGACCGAACAGCGCTTCGCGGACCCGATCGGAGGTCGGACGCACGTCTCGGGGCGGCGATCGCAAGCGCCGGCCGCGCAGCTCCCCTCCGATGATACGCATGATCTCTCCGATTCGAGACACGACCCGCATCGATCCTCTCGGTGTTTTCCACGACACCCAATGGGGTCTTTGTCTAACCGCGCACTTCAGTGTAACCCGAAGCCCCCGGTGCGTTTCCCTTATGACCGTGCTCCCAATGACCGATGATTCAACAACCCTCGCCGTCGTCAACCGCGCCACACGTGCGTGTTGTGCTCATCGTCACAGTTTCGTCACGCAAGAATGTGACACTCGACAGAATTAAGGGTTGCTGCCGCGTTGCCCTGCCTTTACATTGCGACGTGCCGATTGGAAAGACGCGACGCAGCTCGCGCTCCGATGTGGACTTCGGACATCACGACGAGAGGAATACTCATGGCCACAGCTGTCGTTCAGCGCCTGAAGCGAAAGCTTCCCGAGCGCATCGCTCAAATCCGGGGGGGTCGCTCGCAGCGCCAGTTCGCGCGCGAGCTCGGTGTCTTCCAGCAGAACGTGAACCGCTACGAGAACGGGACCACGCCTCACACGGACTTCCTGATCACCCTGGCCACAAAGGAAGGCGTCTCGCTCGACTGGCTCCTTCTCGGCAAGGGGAAGATGCGCAAGGCTCGCTAGTCCTATAAGTGGAAGGGTGCTTCCCTTTCCACCACGGGCGGTGCGTACGAGCTGCGCGCAGCCCGCCAGCAAGCACTCGGGAACCCACCTGCACCCGCTCGGGAAATCCGTTCTCGGGGGGCCGGGGCACGATTCTTGCTCCACTGATCAGCGATCCCTGGGAACGCTGGAATGGAGCCGGAACCAATGGTGCATGTGTTGGCTCTTGTCACGCTGATCCTGAGCCTCGCGGATCACTGGACCACCTATCTCTGCCTTCGCTCGCCCGTCGCGGGCTGGGACGTGATGGAAGCGAATCCCCTGGCGGACTGGCTCTTCCACGCCACCGGCCTGGTCCCCGGCCTGCTGATCGACACGGCCGTCACCCTGCTCGCCATCGGCTTCCTGCTGGGCACCAACCGGCTGCCCAACTTCGCCAAGTCCATGTGCTTCGGCCTGATCGTGATGTTCACGGGCTACGCGGTGATCAACAACCTCGCCGCGCTCCGCGCTCTCGGCCTCTCGCCCCTGGGAGCGCTCTAGCCGTGCCGCGGACCACCGTCGCCGCGCTCGCCGTGCTGGGCTCGCTGCTCCTGTCCGGCCGCGTCGCCCCGGTCTACTCGCCCGCGCCCGAGGCTGTCGCGTCGGCCGCCCTGCCCTCGGTCGACAGCCCGCCGCCCGAGCTTCTGCTGCTCGGGGAGACCCCCCCTTCGAGCGATCCGCGCGTGCAAGCGGTCTTCAAGGAGCTCCGCTGGCGCCACACGGGGCTCGCGGATCGCGAGGTGAAGCGGGTGGCCGAGGCCGTGGTGGTCGAGGCGGAGCGGCACGACATCGACCCGAGCCTGGTGCTGGCCGTGATCCAGGTGGAGAGCGGCGGCTACAACTTCGCCGTTTCATCGGTCGGGGCCCTGGGGCTCATGCAGATCATGCCGCACACCGGCGAGATGCTGTGCGCGCAGCTCGGCGTCCCGTGGCGCGGAGCCGACATGCTCTTCGATCCCATCCTCAACATCCGGCTCGGCACCGCCTACCTGAAGGCACTCTCGGACCGGTACGGGAGCTGGGATCGCGCGCTGGCCGCCTACAACTGGGGACCGACGCGCATCGACCGTCGGATCCGCCGCGGCGCGGCACTACCCCAGGTCTACGTGCAGCAGATCATGAAGATCTACAGCGACGACGAGCCGGGCTCGGCGGACGGCTGAACGTCGCTCGCAGGTTTGGCAGGCGTCGCCAGCGAGGCCCGGGTCAGCTCGGCCGCGAAGGCGTCCAGCGCGTCCATCGCCACCTCGTCGGTCCCGCGATAGCCGTTCACTATGATCGAGAAGACGGCCGTGTCGCCGTCTCCCAGGTGCGCGAGCCCGGAGAGCGCGGTCACCCCGTTCAGCAGTCCGGTCTTGGCGCGCACCTCGCCCGCTGCGCCCTGGGCCCGCCTCTCGAGCGTGCCGTCCCGGGCGGCGATGGGAAGCGCGGCCAGAAGCTCGGGCCCGAAGCGGAACGAGCGGCCGCTGATCTGGAGCGCGCGCACCATCGTCCGCACCGTGACCTTGTTGCCGTAGGAGAGACCCGAGCCGTCGATCAGCGAGAAGCCCGCCGGGTCGAGGCCGAGCTCTTCGAGTCGTCGCGCGAGAATCGGCGCGCCCGCGTCCCAGCTCCCGGGGCCGGCGCCCCCGTTCTCGTGGACCGCCATGGCCTTCACCAACGACTCGGCCACCGCGTTGTTGCTGTACTTGACGAAGAGGCGGACGATCTCCGCGAGCTGGCGCCCCTCGTGGAGATAGAGCTCGGTTCCGACCGGAACCGGACCCCGCACGCGCGTGGCACCATCCACCTGGATGCCATTGGCCTCGAGCTGCATCCGCAGCACGGCACCGGCGTAGCGGGCGGGATCGAGGACGCTCCGGTAATAGGTGTCGGGCTCGCGGCCCGCCGGCACCGCGCCGTGGATCGTCACGATCTCCCAGTCCCCGTGCCCCTGGGACCGATCCAGCTCGGACTCGGCCCGGTCGACCACCAGCGTGCTGCGCGCACCCGGCGACGCAGTGCGCGCCCGGTTGACCACGCGCAGGTACGGAACCGGCGGATCCACCGCCACCGCGACAGGATCGCCGGGCGCGACGCCGGGCGCGACGCGCACGGCGAAGCTCCCGTAGTTGGCGGTCAGGGCGCCGACCGGCGCGTGGTAGGCGCGCGACGACGTCTTGCCCCAGGACGCGTGCCAGCGCTCGCGGTCGAAGGCGGCGTCGTCGAGGACCAGGTCCCCCCGCACGCGCCGCAGCCCCGCATGGCGCAGCGCGTTGGCGACTCGCCACCAGTCCTCGGAGTTCATGGCGGGGTCGCCGCTCCCGCGCACGACCAGCTGGCCGACCGCTCCCTCCGAGTCCGGCCATCGGTCCGAGTGGATCAGGGTCTCGAAGCGATACGTCGGTCCGAACACGGACAGGGAGGCCATGGCCGTGAGGATCTTGACGTTCGAGGCCGGGGTGAGCGGCCGATCCGGGGCGACCTGGTAGAGGATCTCTCCGGTTCGCTGCCGCTCGACCAGCGCGGAAACCCGCGCGCCGCGCAGCGCCTTGGACTTCAGAACGGCGTCCAGCCTGGCTTCGAGAGGGGCTTCGAGACGGGTCTCGAGGGAGTCGTCGGCTTGCGCCCCCAACGGCAACGCGACGGAGAGGCCGAAGCCGAGGAGTGCCGGGAGAGCGATCCAGGCACGCCGCATGGCGGTCCTCCGCGTGCACCGAGTTCAGGGGGGCGTCAGAGCTTGACGAGATCGAGCTTATCCCCGAGCCTGCCCTCCGGCAATCGGTCAAAGGGGCCGATGTCTGTACTGGAATTGGGGGGTTCCGGTGCTCAACTGGATCTGGCTCGGCCTAGTCCTCGGGTCGATCGTCTACGCTGCCTTCACGGGCCGGCTCGAGGATCTGCAGACCGCGCTCTTCGACAGCGCCAAGTCCGCGGTGACGCTGGTCATCGGGCTGGTCGGCGTGATGGTCTTCTTCCTCGGATTGCTGCGGATCGCGTTCGACGGGGGACTGCGCGACGCCATCGCCCGCCTGCTGGCGCCCCTGCTGCGGCGGCTCTTCCCCGAGGTCCCCCCGGACCACCCGGCGATGAGCGCCATGGTCATGAACATGGCCTCCAACATGTTCGGCATGGGCAACGCCGCGACTCCGTTCGGCCTGAAGGCCATGGTGGAGCTGGGCCGTCTCAACCGGCACTCCGGATCCGCGTCGAACGCCATGGTGCTGTTCCTGGCCATCAACACCTCGGCGATCACGATCCTCCCGCCGCTCGGGACGATCGGCGTGCGCGCGGCCGCGGGCTCCGCCGATCCGTTCTCGATCTGGATCCCAACGCTGATCGCGACGACGTGCTCGACCACCGCCGCGGTACTGGCGTACTACGCCCTGTCTCGCCTGCCGATCTTCCGTCAGAAGGACTTGCCGCCCGAGCCAGAGCCCGCAGCGGCGACACCGCCCGCGCTCGACCTGCCGGACGTCTCGGTGGCCGAGGCCGGCCGACCGCCGATGGGAAACGGGCGGGCAGCCCTGGTGGGAGTGGTGGTGCTGGCCCTGGGAGCGGCACTGGTCCTGGACTTCGCGTCCCTGCTCGGGACGGGAACCCTGGGCGACGCCCTCAAGGCGACGGCGCGCCGCTGGCCCCTGCCGCTCCTGATCGTGGGCTGCCTATTGGTCGGCGTGGCGGGGCGCGTGCGCGTGTACGACTCCATGGTCGAGGGCGCCAAGGAGGGACTGGAGGTAGCGGCGCGCATCGTGCCCTACCTGGTGGCGATCCTGGTCGCCGTGGGCATGTTCCGGGCCTCGGGCGCGCTCGACGACCTGCTCATCCCGCTGCTCGAGCCGATCATGAGCCCGATTGGCGTGCCGAGCGAAGTGCTGCCGATGGCCCTGCTGCGGCCGCTCTCGGGATCCGGGGCCTTCGGCATCATGAGCGAGATCGTGGCCACCCACGGCCCCGACTCCTTCATTGGGCTGCTGACCTGCACGCTCCAGGGATCCACCGAGACCACCTTCTACGTGCTGGCGCTGTATCTCGGCGCGGCGCGCATCCGCGACGCGAGGCACACGCTGCTGGCCTGCCTCACCGGCGACGTGGCGGGATTCTTCGGGGCGGTCGTGGCGTGTCACTGGTTCTTCGGGTGACGTCCGAGGTGCCCGACGACGTGCACCGGGCCGTCGAGGGCGCGGTGCAACGCACCGGCACCGCGCGAATCACCGCCATCGACCCCATCGAGCCCGGACTGGGGACGCGCCGCTTCTACCGGTTGCGCCTGTCCGACGGCACTCGCCTGATCGCACGGGTGGAGCGGCCCGAGGATCCGCACAAGCGGCCCCCCGGCGTCGGGCCCGAGCCACCTCTCGAGCCGCTGCGCAGCTTCCTCGAGAAGCACGGGATCCCGGTGCCGGCATCCCGGGGCCGCGACGCCGCGGCGGGAATCGATCTGCTCGAAGACCTGGGCTCCGAGACCCTGGAGCGCGTGGGCCGAGGCGACGACCCGGTCGAGCGGCGCGCGCTCTACGCCGAAGCGTGTGGCTGGGTGCCCGCCCTCCAGCGCCTCGAGGCGAAGCCGGCCGCGATCCCGGCCTTCGGCCGACGCCTGGACGGCGCGCTCTTCGCGCTCAAGGGCGAGCGCTTCCTGGAGTGGGCGCTACCCCACTCGCTGGGTCGCCCGCCCGGGCCGGCGGAATCCGAGGCGGTCCGCGCCGCGTTCGCCGCGATCGCCGAGGAGAGCGCCGCCGCGCCGCAACGCTTCGCGCACCGGGACTTCAAAGCGGCGAACGTGCACGTGTGCCGGCCGCGGGACGCCGCCCCTCGCCTGGTGCTGATCGA
>JAPUKG010000084.1 GCA_027295775.1 Pseudomonadota bacterium | reverse complement strand
TGCGGCACCTGGGCTGCGATCTTATCAGCCCGGTCCGGTCACGCGAAGCCTTATCTTTCAGCGGTTCCGGCTGCTTGACGAGGCCGTGTAGGGAACTCGCATCAGTATGCTCTGGCTGCTTCGAAAGGCGCTCGGCGCCGCTGTGTACTCCGTCCTCGGCGCATTCCTCGCCGGCCTGGCCATCTACGTGGCCATGGCGCGGTCGATGCCGGATCTGCGCGCCTGGCACCGGGATCGCTTCGTGGAGGAGTTCCGCGCCGATCGCGACGGCCACGAAGACCTGCCCGCCTATCTCGAGCGCGAGGTGCGGCTCTTCGCCGCCTTCGAGAGATGGAAGCGACAGCACGGCCCGACCGGGCCCACGGCCGCATCGAACCGGTTCAACCCCGAGCCCCAGCGCGAGCTGCCCGTCGTCCTCGATCGCGACTGGAATCGAACCGTCGAGCTTGCCGCGGAACGGCCGCGCGGCAGCGTGCTGCTCGCCCACGGCCTCACGGACTCGCCCTACAGCATGCGGGCCCTGGCGGCGTTCTTCCGCGAGCGCGGCTTCTACGTGCTGGCGCTGCGACTGCCGGGGCACGGCACGATCCCCGGCGCGCTCCGCCACGTCTCCTGGCGCGACTGGCAGGCGGCCTTCCGCATCGCGGCGGAGTACGTCGGGGCGCATCGGGGCGACGGTCCGTTCTGGGTGGTCGGGTACTCCACGGGCGGGTCCCTGGCCATCGACTACGCGCTTCGCACTCTCGAGGGCGGCGACGCGCCGCGGCCTTCCCGCGTCGTCCTGTTGTCGGCGGCCATCGGCGTCTCCCCGGTGGCCGCCCTCGCGCGCTTCCAGAACGAGCTGTCCCTCCTCCCGGGCCTCGAGAAGCTCGCCTGGACCGCGATCCTGCCCGAGTACGATCCCCACAAGTACAACTCCTTCCCGGTCCTGTCGGGCGAGGAGGTCTTCCGTCTCACCGTCGAGGTCGAAGAGCGATTCGAGCGAGCTCTGCGGAACGGGCGGCTCGCCGAGTTGCCCCCGATCCTGGCCTTCCAATCGGTGGTGGACGCGACGACGAACGCCTCTGCGGTGGAGGCGATGTTCGCGCGACTGGCTCCCAACGGGAGCGAGCTCGTCCTCTTCGACCTCAATCGCGTGGCCCGCGCGGAGGAGTTCCTCTCCAGTCCGCATCGCACCCTGATCGAAGCGGTAGAGCGCGCGCCGAGCCTGCCCCACGCCGTCACCGTGGTCACCAATGCCAACGGGGAGACGCCGCAGGTCGTGGCGCGCACCCGCGCGGCCGGCGCCCAGGACTGGAGCGAAGAGGCGCTCGACCAGTCCTGGCCGATGGGCGTGTACTCGCTTTCCCACGTCGCTGTCCCGTTTCCCCCCGACGACCCGTACTACGGCTCGCGGGAGGCAACCGGCCGCACGACGCTGGGATCGCTGGAGATCCGCGGGGAGCGGGGTGTCCTCCAGATCTCCGCGGCGGACATCCAGCGGCTTCGCTACAACCCGTTCTTCGAGTACGTCACGGACCGGCTCACCGCGGTCGCAGCGGGAGATGGGGACTGAGACGGGGCAGGCCGCCGGGAAGACCTCCAGGCCGGCTCAGTCCCGGCCCAGGAATTCGCGCTCCCAGCGGGCGTGCACCCGCAGTGAGTCTTGCACGACCGCCGTGCGTCGCATCAGGGACAGAGCCGCGCGGTTGACGAGCCGGCCCAGCGGCCTCATGGGGCGGTGGAAGTCGAAGAGCAGGACGACGCGGAGCTGGTCCGTGTCGTTCGACACCGCGTGAGGGTAGGTGTCGTCGAACAACAGCGTCTTGCCCTCCTCCCACAGATAGGGGGCGTCGTCGATGGTGATGGCGCAGCGCTCGCGCGGCTCGGGAACCATCAGCCCCAGGTGGCAGCGGATCAGGCCCCGGGTGAATCCGCGGTGCCGCGGAACCTTGGCGCCCGGCAGCAGGATGGAGAAGAACGCGGTCTGGATGCCCGGCACGCGATCGAGGAGGCGCGCCGTCTCCGGGCACACCCGGCAGCCGTGCTCGGCCCGGTAGCCGAAGCCGTACAGGACGAAGGTCAGCCAGCTGTCGTCACCCGCGATCCGCGCCTGGTCGGGGGAGACCTCGTAGAACTTGGGAAGGTGCTTGAAGAGGGCGAGCACGCGCTCCGCCTCGTAGCGGACGTCGCGCCACGCGGCCTCGAAGTCGTGCGCCCAGGGGAAGTGGCTCGCGTCGAGGACGGGCGCAGTGGGGACGAGAGACTGGCGGCCGAACAGCGCATTGGCCCGCCGCAGGCCGCGCTTGCCGTAGCGCTTGACCCACTTCCGGCGTTTCTTCTGGAACCGGCTCCGCCCGGCGTTGGTACCTTCCGCAAGGGCCAAGGGTGCCTCCCGACCTGCTCTATCACGCCACGCGGAAGCGCGCAATCTGGATTTCTTCACCGAGATCCGCGTAATCGCCGGCAGAGCGCTGGTGCCGGAACTCGCCCCAGTGGATTGGCGTGTAGCGGGCGGGGTGCGCCTCGTCGAGCAGCGCCTCGAGTGGGGCACACAGGGTCTCGGGCGCGGGATTGAAGAAGTAGGGCGCGCTGAAGCGCTCGCGGCTCGGGCTGGCCACGACCCGGTGAAGCGGCGCCTGGTAGCGATCGTTCGACCACACCTGGAGCATGTCTCCGGTGTTGATGACGAAGGCCCCGGGCACCGGATCGACGCCGCACCAGACGCCCTCGCGTCGCACCTGGAGTCCGTCGGCGTCGCTCTGGACCAGGATCGTGAGGGCGCCGGCGTCCGAGTGCCGGTTCACCCCCAAGAACCCCCGGCTGGGAACGTCCGGAGCGTCGGCGGGCGCCGGGTCGTCGCAGCGCGGATAGTGGTTGAGGCGCACGAAGCTCGTGTGCTGTTGGCGGAAGAAGCACTCCAGGGTATCGGGGGCGAGTCCCAGCCCGGCGCACATGCCCCGCAACAGTCGGAACGCGAGCGTCTCGCACGCGGCCAGGTACGCGAGCATCGAGTCCCTGAAGCCGGGCAGGTCCCGGGGCCAGAGGTTCGCTCCGTCGAGGCCGCGATTGTCCGGGTGGTCGTCCGCGAGCTCCGGGCGGAGAGTCGCTCCGTAGTCGAACACCTCCTTCCAGTCTCGGGTGTTCTTGGTGAGTTCCTGGTCGTAGTAGCCCCAGGCGTTCTCGTCGCTGCGCCCGACGCTCTGCTTCGCCTCGGGCGGGAGCGCGAAGAAGCGGCGCATGTCGGTCTCGAAGCGCCGGAGGAGGTCGTCGGGCACGCCGTGGCCCACCACCTGGAAGAAGCCCCAGCGCTCGCAGGCCGCGCCGATCCGGCGGCTCACCTCGTCGACCGCCGTCGAGCCGCCCGCGTGCGGATTGCTGCCCCGAGGCTCTTCCGCGGCCAGCGGGCTGACGTCGATGATCGGAGGTGCGCTCGACACGGGCGGGATCAGGCGAACTTCCGGAAGTCGGGGTCGCGCTTCTCGCGCAGCGCCAGGCCTCCTTCCTTGGACTCGTCGGTGCCGTAGTAGAGGGAGACCCCCAGGAAGCCGAGGCCGCCAATGCCCCGGATGCTCTCGGTGTCGGCGTTGAACGAGCGCTTGGCCAGGGCGATGGCCATGGGACTCCGCTGGGCCAGCTCGCGGCACCAGGCGTCCACCTCGGCGTCGAGCTGGTCGTCCGGGAAGACGGCGTTGGCCAGGCCCATGTCCAGTGCCTCCTGCGCGCTGTAGCGCCGGCACAGGAACCACATCTCGCGGGCCTTCTTCTCGCCCACGACCCGGGCCAGATAGGCGGTCCCGAAGCCGGGATCCACCGAGCCCATCTTGGGACCCACCTGCCCGAAGATCGCGGTCTCCGACGCCAGGGTGAGATCACAGATCGTAGCCAGGACGTTGCCGCCCCCAATGGCGTAGCCTCGCACCTTCGCGATGACGGGCTTGGGCACGTCGCGAATGGCGGTGTGGACCTCGTCGATCGGCATGCCCAGGACGCCGCGGTCCCCCTCGTACCGTCCCTCGTGGCCCGACTGGTCGCCGCCCGTGCAGAAGGCCTTTTCGCCGGAGCCGGTGAGCACGATGACGCCCACGTCCCGGTTGTACCCCGCGCGGTGGAAGGCGTGGATCAGCTCCTCGCAGGTTCGTCCTCGGAACGCGTTGTACACCTTCGGCCGGTTCAAGGTGATGGTCGCGACGTGGTGTTCTTCGTCGTACAGGATGTCTTCGTAGTCCATGGGGTGTCGCCGTCCTTCATCCGTGCATGGTCAGGCCACCGGATACGCTGATGGTCTGCCCGGTGATGAATCCGGCATCGTCGCTCAGCAGGAACGCCGCGATGCCGGGATAGTCGTCGGGTCGGCCGAGCCGGCGCATGGGGATGGCCCGCTCGAGCGCCTTCGCCAGGCGCCCGGTCTCGTCGAAGCTGGCGAATAGCGGCGTATCCGTGGGTCCCGGCGAGATCACGTTCAGGGTGATCCCGTGGCGCGCCAGCTCCCGGGCCACCGACTTCGAGAAGGAGATGATGCCACCCTTGCAGGCGGCGTAGACGGCCTCGCCGGAGGAACCGACCCGCCCGGCGTCCGAGGCGATGCTCACGACGCGTCCGGCGCCCTGCGCGCGCATGCGCAGCAGCACCGCGCGGCTCACGTTGATCGGGCCGAACAGGTTGATCTCGATCACCTTGCGCCACAGGGAGGGCTCGCTGTCGAGGAAGTCCTCGGCCCGGTCCCAGCCGGCGTTGTTTACCAGGCCCTGGATCGATCCGGCTTCGTCCGCGAACGCGGCCACCGCGCGCTCCACCGCTTCGAGATCGGTGATGTCGACCTCGTACGCCCGGGCGTCGTCTCCCGCGTCGCGGATGGCCTTCGCGCTCTGCTCGGCCCCATCGCCATCGACGTCGAGGATGGCGACCACCGCGCCCTCTTCGCCGAGGCGCGCGGCGATGGCCCGGCCGATCCCGCTGGCTGCCCCCGTCACCACGACAGTGCGGCCCCGCAAGCCCTTGAAGCCCGGCATCCGCGAAGTCTACCCCACCGGACCTTCAGAGGGACCGTCGGGGGGCGTGCCTGAGCTACGCTCGGCGCGTGTCCAGCGAGGAAACGACGGGGCCCCGGGACTTCATCCGCGACATCGTCGCGGCCGACGTCGCGGCCGGGAAGAACGGCGGACGCGTGGTGACCCGTTTCCCGCCCGAGCCCAACGGCTATCTGCACGTCGGGCATCCCAAGGCGATCAGCCTGAGCTTCCGCATCGCGGCCGAGTACGACGGCACCTGTCACTTGCGCTTCGACGACACGAATCCACTGGCCGAGGAGGGGGAGTTCGTCGAGGCCATGATCGAGGACATTCGCTGGCTCGGCTTCGACTGGGGGGAGCACCTCTACTTCACCTCCGACTACTTCGACCAGCTGTACGAGTTCGCGGTGGAGCTGATCCGGCGCGGCAAGGCCTTCGTGTGCGACCTCAGCTCGGAGGAGCTCGCGGCGCACCGGGGCTCCCTCACCGAGCCCGGCCGGAACAGCCCCCATCGCGATCGCTCGGTGGAGGAGAACCTGGATCTCTTCGCGCGCATGAAGGCGGGCGAGTTCGAGAACGGGGATCGGACGCTCCGCGCCAGGATCGACATGGCCTCGCCCAACCTCGCGCTCCGGGATCCCATCCTCTACAGGGTGCACAAGGTGCCCCACCACCGGACGGGCGACACCTGGTGCATCTACCCGATGTATGACTTTGCGCACTGCCTGTCGGACTCGATCGAGTCGGTCACCCACTCGCTCTGCACCCTCGAGTTCGCGGACCGCCGGGCCCTGTACGACTGGATCCTCGACCAGCTCGAGGTCGAGTGTCACCCGCAGCAGATCGAGTTCGCCCGGCTCAACGTAAGCCACACGATCCTGAGCAAGCGCCGGCTGAAGGAGCTGGTGGAGAGCGGCGTCGTCGACGGCTGGGACGATCCGCGCATGCCGACGCTGTCCGGGATGCGGCGGCGCGGTTATCCCCCCGCCGCGATCCGCAGCTTCGCCGAGGGCGTGGGCGTGGCCAAGCGCGACAACACCATCCAGGTGGCGCAGCTCGAGCACGCCGTGCGCGAGGAGCTGAACCGGACGGCCCCCCGCGCGCTGGCGGTCCTGGATCCGCTCCGGGTCGTCCTCGAGAACTACCCCGAGGACCGAGAAGAGGAGCTCGAGGCGATCAACAGTCCCGAGGACCCGGCCCTGGGCACGCGCGTGGTGCCCTTCTCCCGCGTGCTCTACATCGAGCGCGAGGACTTCATGGAGGAGCCGCTGCGCAAGTTCTTCCGACTGGCGCCGGGCCGCGAGGTGCGGCTCCGCTACGCCTACTTCATCACCTGCACGGAGGTGGTGAAGGATGCCAGCGGCGAGGTGGTCGAGCTCCGCTGCCGCTACGACCCGGCCACCAGGGGCGGCGACGCTCCCGATGGGCGGAAGGTAAAGGGCACGCTCCACTGGGTGTCCGTTGCCCACGCGGTGTCCGCCGAGGTGCGCCTCTACGACCGGCTCTTCCGGGTCGAGGACCCGGACGAGGTCGCCGAGGGCGGTCACTTCACCGACAACCTGAATCCCGATTCGCTGCGCGTGGTCACCGGCCATCTGGAGCCGAGCCTGGCCACGGCCCGGCCGGGCGATTGCCTCCAGTTCGAACGGCTTGGCTACTTCACCGTCGACCCGGACTCGAAGCCCGAGGCCCGGGTCTTCAACCGCACCCTCCCCCTGCGCGACACCTGGGCAAAGATCGCAAAGAAGGGCTAGGAGTCGCTCTCCGCGCGGCGAGCCTCCTGCTCGGCTAGTCGTCGTATCCGCGCGGCCAGGGCCAGCCGTAGCCCCAGCGATGAGACATGGGCATCCACGGGGGGCCGCCCGCGCGCACGCCCCAGTACATGAGGGCGCTGGTGCGGGGTCGCCCGGCGTCGCTCACGCAGGCTCGCAGCGCCCGGTCGGACCGCTTGCGGTCCTCGGCGCTGCCGCCGCACCAGTAGTCCATGTCGTGATGAACGCAGCAGTCGACCCACACGCTGTTGGGCCACATGGAGCAGGCGTCGGTGACGAAGGCGGCCTCGGGCGTGTGCTCGGCGCCGCGGCGAGCCACGCACCGCAAGCGGGCCTCGGCCTCGATCTGCCGGGCCTCGGGGCCCTCCTCGCTGTACGGGTCGAGCTGGTGCCGGCTGGGAACACATCCCGGCAGCGTCATCAGGACGGCGAGGGCGAGGAGGATCCGTCCGGTCGAGGCCACCATCGCGCCCATTGTGCCACGGCGGCTCCGGCGACGTCGTGGACCCGGGTGTGCCCGAGGAAGTGGGTCCCAACCCCGGTTTGCGGCAACCTAGGGCCAATGGCCCTGCCCGCCGACCCGGATCCCGATCCGCAGGAGACCCAGGAGTGGCTCGACGCCCTGGACGCGGTGCTCGAGACCCAGGGCACGGAGCGCGCCCACTACCTGGTGGAGCGATTGGTGCGGCGGGCCCGTCGCAAGGGCGCCCACCTCCCGTACAGCGCCAACACGGCGTACATCAACACCATCCCCGAGGCGCTGGAGCGCAAGAGCCCGGGCAACCACGAGCTCGAGCACCGCATCCGCTCGATCATCCGCTGGAACGCCATGGCCATGGTGATCCAGGCGAACCGGGAGAGCTCCGAGCTCGGCGGTCACGTGGCCAGCTTTGCCTCTGCGGCGACCCTGTACGACGTCGGCTTCAACCACTTCTTTCACGCCCCCAGCGAGGAGCACGGCGGCGATTTGATCTTGATCCAGGGGCACTCTTCGCCCGGCATCTATGCGCGTGCCTTCCTCGAGGGGCGCCTGAGC
>JAPUKG010000083.1 GCA_027295775.1 Pseudomonadota bacterium | reverse complement strand
TGCAACGAGGGGAACACGAGCAGCGAGACGAGCAGCGCGAGGGAGACCGGCCGTCCGAGCATGACCGCGGCGCGCCCGAGCGGGGGATCGTCCTCGGTCCACTGGGCGACGCGGCGCCGCAGGGCGAAGGCCGCGTTCAGGAGGAGGATGAAGATGACGAGATCGAGGAGCAGCCGTGGACCGTTGCTCGCGACGAACCCCCGGAGGTTCCGCAGGTCCATCCGGATGGATTCGAGCACCGCGCCGCCGTGCGTGCCCAGGTCGTGCCGTCGCAGGTCTCGCCAGAGCGGCTCCGCTTCCGCCACCAGCAGCTCCGCGCGGAACTCCTCGCGCGCGGTCTCGATGCGATCGAGCGCTTCTTCCACCCGCAGGCCCTGCTCGGCGACGTGGTCCTGGAGCGTCAGCACCACCGTCAGACGTTCCCGGGCGAGGCGCTCGATCTCGTGGCCGCGGGCCAGAAGCGCTTCGAGTCGGTGGAGGATCGTCTCCGGCGCCTGCGCGTCGCGCGCGTCGGCGAGGGTGAGCTCCCAGGTTGCGCGCTCGACGGCCAGGCGCTGGATCGAGGATTCGAGACCCTCCGAGCGGCCGCTCAGCTCGCGCCTCCAGCGGTCGAGCGCCCCGGCCCGGTAGGCCCAGTCCGCGGCGCTGTCCGAGAGGCGCTTGCGCGATGGCGCACCCTCGAGGAGCGCCGCCAATCCCTCGCTGCGCTCGGCCACGATGGCCTGCAAGTCGGGCAGCGCGGCTTCGATCACCTCGATCGATGCGTCTACCCGGATCAGCGCCGAGATCTGGCGCAGCACCCGGTCGCTCACGTCGACCAGGGCGGGGATCCTGTGAAGGGGGATGACCTCGGGCTCGACCCGGCCTTCCCCCGCGGACTCGGCACCTTCGTGCGCCGGGGCCGGTCCTCCCGCGAAGAGACCGAAGGCGACCGCGAGCGCGAGACCGCGTTTCATTCCCATGGGCGTGCGACGAACGACCAGGATCCCTCCCGCTCTCCTTCGGGCTTCGGTGGGGAGCCGCAGTATACGGGAGCGGCCCCGGGGGTATCAGCGCGACCTGGGCTCCTGCGAGTCTTCTGCTGCCCCCTTCGGCCGCAGCTCGCGCTTCTCCGGGTGAATCTCTGCATGGCGCGCTTCGCCGAAGCCCTCGTCCGCATTCGCAGCGGCCGCCAGCGCATGGGCGGGATACAGGACACGTGGCAGGCGAACCGCCGCCGAGCGCGGCTCGAGATCCAGGCCGCGACTGCCAAGATCGCCCTTGGTGAACTGGAGGCCGCCCGCCGCACTTTTCGCGCCGACCGAGTGCCGGTACCCTCCGGCTCGTTCCCGCTCCCCCCAGCCCCGCCCCACAGTTCTGGAGAAATCGATGTCGACCCAGCTGAGCCCCCAGCTCCGCGAGCGGATCGAGAACACCATTCGCTTCCTCGCAGTGGACGCGGTGCAAGCCGCCAGGTCCGGGCACCCCGGCGCACCCATGGGCCTGGCGCGCCCGGCCCTGCTGCTCTGGGATCGAACTCTGCGCTTCGACCCGAGCGATCCGAACTGGGTCCACCGGGATCGCTTCGTGCTCTCGAACGGGCACGCGTCGATGCTCCAGTACGCGCTCCTGCACCTGTTCGGCTACGGCCTCGACCTCGAGCAGATCAAGCGCTTCCGCCAGCTCGGCTCGATGACCCCGGGGCACCCGGAGTACGGCGACACGCCCGGCGTCGAGGTGACCACAGGCCCCCTCGGTCAGGGCTTCGCGCACGGCGTCGGAATGGCGTTGGCGGGACGCGTCGCTCGGGCGCGGTTCGGCGTGGCGGGCGAAGGGCCCGGGACCCACCGCGTATACGGATTCGTGAGCGACGGCGATCTGATGGAGGGCATCGCCTCGGAGGCGGCGTCCCTGGCCGGCCATCTCGGGCTGGGCAACCTGATCTATCTGTACGACGACAACCAGATCACCATCGACGGTCCCACATCGCTCTCCTTCAGCGAGGACGTGGGCGGCCGCTTCGAGTCGTACCGCTGGCACGTGCAGACGGTCGACGGGCAGGACGTGGAGGGGCTGCGCTCGGCCCTCGAGGCCGCGCGCAGCGAAGACGAGCGCCCCTCGCTGGTGATCACGCGGACGACCATCGGCTACGGCAGCCCCAACAAGGCGGGGACCGCCAAGACCCACGGCAATCCCCTCGGCGAGGAGGAGGTGCGGCTCACGAAGGAGGCGCTGGGCTGGCCCCAGGAGCCGACCTACCACGTGCCCGACGATGTACGTGCGTACCTCGCGGAGCGCATCGAAGCGAAGAAGGCGGAGCGCCGCGAGGTCGACGCGGGCATCGAACGCTGGCGGGCCGACCATCCCGAGCGAGCTGCGGCCTGGGATGCCGCGCGGGAGCGCAAGCTCCCGGAGGAACTCACGGGCATCCTGGTGGAGGGCATGGAGGGCGTCGACAACGCCACCCGCAACCACTCGGCGGTGGTGCTGGAGAAGCTGTCCCGCCACGTCCCGTACCTGATCGGTGGTTCGGCGGACCTGGCCGGATCGGCGGCGCCGCCCATCGTCGACGGCGCGGGCGTGATCGGTCCGGCGTCGGCCCCCGGCGAGGATCG
>JAPUKG010000082.1 GCA_027295775.1 Pseudomonadota bacterium | reverse complement strand
CGCTGTGCGGGACCCATGCTCGCGGCGGGAAGTCGATGGCTTCGAGCGGGCGTACGTAGGCGGTCCAGTGGTTCGTAGTGCCCCCAAAGAAGCGCAGCCGCGTGGTAGACAGGGGGTAGTCCGGCTGCCCCACGATCTCGCCCCGGTTCAGCTCCCGCGCCCACTTCGTCGCGCGCAGTCCCCCGCTCTCGAGGAGCACGACGCGTGCGGGTCCGAAGCGGAATGCGTGCGCCAGGGCGAGCCCTGCGGCGCCCGCCCCGATGATGCACAGGTCCGCTTCGATCTCGTGGCCGTCAGGAAGCTCGCGCGTGTCGACGAACGTCACCTTCGAGTCGGGTCTCTCACCAGTTCGGAGCCCCGAAGCCCTCGGCCGGCACGGTGATGTTGCGATCTCGGAACCAGTCGACGGTTCGCTCGAGGCCGGCCTCCAGCTCGGTCCGCGGCTCGTAGCCGAACAGCGTCTTTGCCTTGCCGACGTCGGCGTAGTGCCGATCCACGTCGCCCGGTCGGGGGGCCGCGTATTCGGGCGCCAGGTTCTCTCGACCGATGATCTGCGCCAGGCGCTCGGCGATGAACGCGACCGAAGCCTCCCTGCCGCAACCGACGTTCACCACGTCGCCCACCAGGGCGTCGCACTCGGCCGCGGCGACGATCCCGCTGGCGGTGTCCTCGACGAAGGTGAAGTCGCGGGTCTGCGCGCCGCTGCCGAAGATCACGGGCGCCTGGCCAGCCAGGAGCTGGAGGACAAAGCGCGGGATCACCTCCGCCCGCGCGCCGCGCCAGGGCTCCCGCGGCCCGTAGGTGTTGAAGGGCCGCACCACGGACACCGCCATCCCGTAGGTCCGCCAGAACGCCAGGGCGTAGGCCTCGCCGGCCAGCTTGCTGGCCCCGTACACGGTGGTGGGCCGGCACGGATGAGACTCCGACATCGGGACCGTCTCCGCGGAGCCGTAGACCTCGGAGGAGGAGACGTACACGAAGCGCTCGACCTCGCGCTCCCGAGCCGCGAGGCAGACGCTCAGGGTGCCACCGGCATTCACGTCGTGGCTCGACTCCGGCGCGCCGAGCGAGGTGCGCAGACAGGAGACGGCCAGGTGCAGGACCACGTCGATCCCTTCGCACAGTGCGAGCATGCGCTCGCGATCGCGGATGTCGGCCTCCTCTACCCGGACGTTCGCGAGAGCGGAGATCGCCTCCAGGTTCTCGCGCGCGCCGGTGGAGAAGTCGTCCACGAGCAGGAGCTCGTTGCCATCGGCGAGCCGGTCGGACACGTGGCTGCCGATGAATCCGGCGGCGCCGGTGACCAGGACGCGCTTGCCGGACAGCTTCACGGCGCCTCCGCCGAGGCGTCGATCGCGGAGCGCAGGGCCTGCAGGACCCGGTCCTGCTGCTCGTCGGTCATGGCCGTGAACAGGGGCAGCAGGAGCGTGTCCGCCGCGGCCTCCTCGGTGTGGCGCAACGACCCGGCCCGGCGGGCCCCGGTTGCCCAGGCGGGCTCCAGGTGGGAGGCCATCAGCCCGCGGCGGCTGCCGACGCCGCTGCGCTGAAGCGCATCCACGACGCGGTCGCGGCGATCCTCGCCGAAGCCGCGCAGCCGCACGATGTACGACTGGTAATTGGGCTCGCTGCCCTCGGGCACCGCCGGGCCGATCGCCTCCGGGAAATCGGCCAGGCGCGCGTCGTAGCGGGCCGCCAACGCCCGGCGCCGGGCCAGGAACTCGTCCAGCTTGGCGAGCTGCGCGATGCCGACGGCCGCCTGGAGGTCCGACATTCGGAAGTTGTATCCGATCTCCGGGTACTCCTCGATGACCGCGCCCTCCGACTGGTGCCGCTCCAGGTCCGAGATCGACATGCCCTGGTGGCGCAGCCGGCGCAGCCGCACCGCCTGATCGGGATCCGGCGTCGTGATCATCCCCCCCTCGCCGGTCACCAGCACCTTCCTCGGGTGGAAGCTGAAGCAGGCCAGGTGATCCCGCGAGCCGATCGGCTCTCCGCGCCAACGCGAGCCCACAGCGCAGGCGGCGTCCTCCACCACCGCGAGCCCGTGCTCTCGGGCCAGGGCCTCGATGCGTCCGAGATCCACGGGCAGGCCCACCTGGTCGACGGGGATCACCGCCCGGGTCCGGTCCGTGATGGCCAGCTCGACCTCGTCCGGATCGACGTTATAGGTCCGCGGCTCGACGTCCACGAAGACCGGCGTCGCGCCGGCCAGCTCCACCGCGTTGGCGGTGGCAATGAAGGTGAGGGAGGGGACGATCACCTCGTCGCCCGGCCCGATGCCGTGCACCCGGAGGGCGAGGAAGAGCGCTGCGCTGCAGTTGCTGACGGCCACTGCCTCCCGCGCGCCGACCCGCTCGGCGAAGAGCCGCTCGAACTCGGCGACCCTGGGCCCCTGGGTCACCCAGCCCGAGCGCAGGGCCTCGAGCAGCAGGCGCTCCTCACTCTCGTCGAAGGAAGGCTTCGCCAGCGGGATCGGAGCGTCGCTCACGCGTTCCAGCCTCGGCGCCAGACGTGAAGTCGCAGGCCCAGCATGTCGCGCAGGGTCCACAAGATGTCGTCGAGCTTGCCAAAGTGCGCCTTGCCGGCCGGGCGCCGCCGGAACTCGGCGGTGACCTCGCACACCCGCCGGCCGCTGCGCTCTGCGCGCAGGATGAGTTCAGGCGTCACGAAGGCGGGGCTCGTCGAGCGCAGGGGCACGGACTGCGCGTAGTCCCGGCGGTAGAACTGGACGAAGTTCAGGTCCGACACGCGCGGCCGGAAGAGCAGGCGCAGGAGGAGATTGTTCACCACCGAGGTCAGCTTGCGCCACGGCGCGTGCGCCTCGCGACTCACCCGGCGTACCACCACCACGTCCGCGTCGGCCAGGTACGGCGCCACCAGGTGCAGGTCCTCCGGCGCGAAGGGCAGATCCATCCCGTTGTGGGAGATCCAGTCGCAGCGCGCCGCCGCGATGCCCCGGGCCAGCGAGATTCCGTAGTTGAGGTTGCGCTCGTTGTGGAGGACGCGCACGCGCGGGTCCTCGGCCGCGAGGCGATCGGCGATGGCGCCGGTCCGGTCTGTGCTGCCGTCGTTGATCACGATCACCTCGAACTCGTCGGTGGCGCGCTCGAGTGCCTTCACGGCCCGGCGGACGGCGCCCTCCACGTTGGCCTCCTCGTTCAGACCGGGGAGGATCAGGGAGAGGCTAATCCGCGGGGAGCGAGACGGGGGGCTCTCGGTAGACATAGATCGTGTGTTCGTAGAGGGGATAGTCGTGGCGGAGGACGACGTACCGGCTGAGCTCTCGGCAGCAGAAGTCGACGACCTCTCCCGGGTTGGCGTAGTAGAGGCTCGGCGAGCGGAAGTCTACGCGGTCGCTCATCAGGTTGAAAGCGATGCCCACGCGGCACATGGCGAACATGCGACGCACGACGGCAGCGACGAAGCCCCACCACTCCGCGTCCGTGTGGTCGAGCTTTACGTGGAAGAGGCCCGAGCACACGACCGCGTCGTAGCTGGCAGTCGGGCAGTCGGGGGCGCCGGCCACCACGTCGAGCTCCTGGAACGGCACCCCGGGATGCCGGATGCGGGCGGCTTCGACCATGGCCTTCGAGAGGTCGCTCCCCGAGTAGTCGGCGCGAATGCCTCGCTCGATGAGGAAGTCCAGCAGGTGGCCCGCGCCGGCCCCCAGGTCGTGCACGCTGCGGCCGTCGAGATCGGCGATCCCGCACAGGACCTCGAAGCGCAGCCGCTGGGAGGCGGCGTCCTTCCAGTCCATCCCGCGCGCGGTCGGTCCGTGAAGCTCGAGCTTCTCATCGTAGTGCGCGACCACGGCGCGCTTGAGCGCTTCGCTCATTGGGCGCCCTCGCCCACACTCCAGGCGGAGTGCCGGGTGCTGCGGCCCCGCCCCGACTTCTGGGGCCCGGGCTGGCCGACGCGGTCGAAGGGCAGCACGTAGTGCCAGGGGTAGCCGGCGCGGATCTCCTCCACGGTGCTGCGCAGGAAGGGCTCTTCGTCGCCGGTGATGCGGGTCAGGTACGCGTAGACGTGATCGCGGCTTCCCCACTGCCGCTTGAAGCGGGCGACCCCGCCATCGGGCGGCGAGGGCTGCCAATTGTAGTAGCGGACTCCGCGCTCCCGGGCCCAGCGGATCGTGTGCGAGGCGAGCAGGAAGTTCGGCGCCAGGTTGGCATGGCGGGTGCGCAGGGACGGCATCACCGCGTCCATCACGCTGCCGTGGCAGACGTAGAAGCCCCCGGCGATCATCTCGCCGCCGTCGATCTTGCGGACGAAGAAGAACCGGGCGCGGTCCCTGGGAACCATCTCCTCCAGGGCCGACGTGAAGAGCGTTCGCGGCAGGGGTACTGCGCCGATCTCCCGGTGGCGCTCGTCGTGGATGGTCCACCACTCCTCGACGTTGGCCCGGCTCTGCTCGTCGTCGATTCGGAGCTTCCCGGAGTGCGCCTTGCGCAGGTTCCGTCGCAGGTTGGAGGAGGCGCGGACGAACTGGCCTTCGCCGTCGAGCGCATCGTCGAGATCGAGCACCTGGCAGACGTTCTCGAGCTCGAAGTCGGGCTCGATGCGGGCGCGGCAGAGATCGGCGTCCGGCCAGAAAGGGTTGCTGATCAGCGTGGCCAGCGCGCAGCCTCGCTCCACCGCCAGCTCTAGGAAGCGTTCGATCAGCGCCGCGTAAACCGGCTCGGTCGCAGCCTCGGCGTGGCAAGCGACACCGCCCAGCGGACCGGCCTGGGCGCACGAGACCAGGATGGCGCCGAGCGGGCCCTCGTAGCGGTAGGCGGGCAGGACGCCGACGACGCGGCTGCCCTCCCGGCACGTCA
>JAPUKG010000081.1 GCA_027295775.1 Pseudomonadota bacterium | reverse complement strand
GACCTGGGTTGCGGGATCGGGCGAAACCTGGTCCACCTGGACCGCTTCGGGGTGGGCGTGGACCACAACGCCCACTCGGTGAAGATCGCGTGCGAGCGCGGCTGTGCGGCCTTCACCCCGGAAGAATTCCGCCGCTCCGAGGCCGCCAGCCCCGGGAGCTTCGACGCGCTGCTCGCGGCCCACGTGCTCGAGCACATGCCTCTCGACGAGGCGACCGCACTCGTGGGCGAGTACCTCGACTTCGTCCGCCCCGGCGGCCGGGTGGTGCTGATCACGCCCCAGGAGGCGGGCTACCGCTCGGATCCCAGCCACGTGGAGCACCTGGACTTCGACGCGCTCGCGAAGCTGCTCGCGGAACTCCGCCTGGAGCCCGTGCGCTCCTACTCGTTCCCGTTTCCGCGCTTCGCCGGCCGTTGGTTCGTACACAACGAGTTCGTCGTCGTGGGCCGCAAAGCCGCGGCCTAGCCGTTGCGCGGTCACGAGCGGGGCAGCGCGGGGAGCAGCCGTCGGTGGAGGGGATCCCGGGGCACGTTGGCCAGGTCGTAGTTCAGGAAGGCCAGCACCAGCTGGACGCCGACGATCACGGGCAGCGCGGCCAACATCACGGTACCGCTCGTCTGGGGTGTGTTGGCGAAGATCCCGCGCAGCCAGCTCGACGCGCCGAACCAGGTCCCGAAGGCCAGGAAGGCCCCGCCCAGCAGGATCTCGATGGAGGCGATGTTGAAGTTGCGCAGGTAGTAGTTGTAGAAGATCCGCTTCGCGGTGTTGGTCAGGTGCTTCCAGGCGAAGGGGCCGGCCACGTGACGGATCACCAGGCTGCTCCTCTCGCCGCCGTAGATCGCGGGCATGGGCACGTCGCACACCACCGCCCGCAGGATGCCCAGCCGGAACAGCAGGTCCGACTCGAAGAAGTAGCCCGGCGAGAGCTTCGCGGTGGGAAGCTGCCGCGCCACCGCCGCGTGGATGGCGGTGAAGCCGTTGGTGGGATCGAAGAGGTTCCAGTAGCCGCTCGACAGCTTGCTGGCGAAGGAGAGCATCGAGTTGCCGATCAGGCGCAGCCGGGGCATGCGCTCGAGTCCCTCGAACTCGAAGAAGCGGTTGCCCTTGGTGTAGTCGGCCTCGCCGTCGAGGATGGGCCGAACCAGGCGCGGGATCAGGCTGGGGTCCATCTGGCCGTCGCCGTCCAGCTTCACCACCACGTCCGCGCCGTCGGCCAGGGCCGCCCGGTAGCCCGCCAGGGTCGCGCCCCCCACGCCCTGATTGTGGTCGTTGCGCAGGACGCGAACGCGCTCGTCCCGGCACTCGGCCTCCACGTGGTCGCCGCTGCCCTCCGGACAGGCGTCGTCCACCACGTAGACGGCCTCGCACTCGGGACCGATGGCCGCGAGCACGCCCAGGATCTGCTTCTTCACCCGGTAACACGGAACGACGACGGCGATCATCTTTGGCGAGCCCTATCCGTAAGGACGATGGGGATCATCGGCCGGGAATTCTAGCACCGGGCGCTCTCGGGCCGGCGCCGGTGGATCTCGCCCAGACCTCGTACTCCTCGTCGCCCGCGACGAGCTCGAGGGGCGAGCGGGCCAGGGCGCGCCGCACCTCGCGCCAGGCCGCGGTGGCTGTGGACACGCACACCACCTGGAGCGGGTACTCCTCGATGGCCCGCGCGAGCAGCTCGCCGCCGCCCGGGAGCCGTTGCTGCGCAGAGACCAGGTAAGCCAGGTCGCTGCGCCGTTGGTACTCCTCGGGGCTCAGGTGGCCCCGGAGCCGCGTCAGGTAGAGGTGGCGCACGACCAGCGGTGTCGGGTGCTCGTGCAGGGTCGGGATCCAGCGCGCCACCGCGGGCGGGGCCAGCACGTACGCGCCGCTCGGCGCGCGGCGGGCGATCTCGAGCGTGGCGCCGCGCACCGCCGGCGGGAGCTTCCACTGGGGCGCGCCGATGTGCACGAAGTTCTGGGACGACCAGCTCGGGATGGGTGGAGCCCAGGCGAACATCAGCACCGCCGCGACGGCCGGGATCCCGAAGCGCAGCGCGGGATGGTGCGCGAGCTCGAGCGGCGCGGTCAGCGCCGCGCCGACCAGGAACGGCAACGGCAGCAGCCAGAAGATCCGCCAGTACGTAGGCACCCCGGTGATGTACGAAGCGACCCAGTCCGATGTGAGCGGGTTCCAGAGCAGCAGGAAGCCCAGGGGCAGCACCACCGCGAAGCGCCGCAGGAGGGACGAGGTGGCCAGGGACCAGCCGGCCGCCGCGATCCACAGGCTGATCCAGCCCAGCGCGCCATCGCCGAGCACGTTGCCCAGGACGAACGCCGGGTCGGAGTTGATCTCCCACTCCGAGGGGAGGGCGACCGCGAAGGCCGCGATGGTGGGAACGGCGAGGACGACGGCCACGACCACCAGGTAGCTCGAAGCGGCGAGGCCCGCGGCCACGGTGCCGAGCGAGCGCGCGACCGCGCCTGCCCGAAACGAGACGGTGCTCGCCAGGCACAGCCCCGCCACGAGCGGCGCCGCCCACAGGCTGCTGGCGCTGAGTCCCAGCGCCGCAATCTGAGCGGCGGCCAGGCGCAGCCAGCGCGCGCGGCTCGGGGCCAGTCCGAACTCGAGCGCTGTGGCCGCGACCAACGGAAGGACCACCGACAGCATGATCGCCTTGCCCTGGTGGAGCCGGACCAGGCCGAAGTTTCCATAACCCTGGTGCGGCGCGCCGATGCAGACGAAGAAGAGGATCGCGCCGGCGACGGCCCAGATCCAGCGGCCGGGAACGAGCAGGCGCGCCAGCCGCGCAAACGCCAGGGGCACGCCGAGGGCGGCCACCGCCGGGACCATGACGTGGGCGACGCTGAGAACCGGCAGGCCGGTCGCCCACGCGACCACCGCCTCGAGGAGCTCCAGCGAGTGGACCTTGTACACCAGGAGCGGGATCGGAACACCCGCGACGCCGTGGATGGTGTCCCAGTGGATCAGGCGCAGCGACGGGTCGTCGACCGCAGACACGGCGAGATTCAGGTAGAAGGCGTCGTCCGCGTCGGGCCGGTGCACGGTGAGGGCGAAGGCGGCGCAGGCGAGGCCGAGCAGAAAGAGGGCGCCGTCGAGGGTCCGGCTCTCCACGGGGGGCTGCACCCGCGCCAGCCCGCGGACCCCCTCGCGAACGGCCAGGGCCGCGCACAGCAGGAGCGCGCCCGCGCAGTAGATCGCGACCTCCTCCAGGACGGCCGCGGCCACCACCACGGCGGCCGCCGCGACCGCCACAGCGATGCGGGCGACGACGGGCGGGGGTTCGTCGGAGTCGCCCTGCACCGGCAGCAGCGCCGGCTCGTCCGCCGCCCGCCCCCGCTGCCGCCGCAACGCGACGACCGTGCCCGCAGCGAGCAGCGCGACTCCCGCGCTCCCCGCACCGGCCAGGGAGAGCTGGCGCAGGTTGCCGCCGAAGAGCACCGTCGCGTTCGCCAGCACCGTCCACAGCGCGAAGACGATCAGGAACGCGTTGGTGATCCGCAGGGTCAACGGCGCGGACCGATCACGTAGAGCACCTGGAAGCCCAGGTTCGTGCGCTTCTCGACGGAGAAGACGTCGGACATGGCCTCTTCGAGCCGCAGGTGATTGAAGCCCAGGTGGCCACCGTCCCAGTGCGGCTCGAGCTCGGACGTGTCCTTCAGGAACGAGGCGCGCAGCAGGGATCGCCAGGACATGGGCTCTCGCCAGATGCCGAGGCTGGCCAGGGCCGCCCGCTGCAGGAGGAAGGGCAGGCCCACCATGGTGGGAACCGAGATCACGATGCGACCGTCGTCCTCCAGCAGGGAGAAGACGTCGCGCAGCAGCCGGATCTTCGCCCCGTACAGGTCGCCCGGATCGCCCACGTGCTCGATCACCTCGAGGCAGAAGGCGATCCGGGGACGAGGCGAGCCGACCCCGCCGATGCGCTCGCGGAGGGCGGCCGTGTCCAGCCCTTCATTGCAGATTACCTCGACGTTCGTGAGGCCGCCCTCGCTCACCACGCGGCGGGCGACCTCGGCGAACATGGGCACGCGATCGATCGCCAGTACGGCCTCGAAGTGGCTGGCCAGGGAGGGGAGGAAGAAGCCGTCGGCGCAGCCGAAGTCGATCACGCGACAAGCGCCGAAGTGGTCTCGGGTGAGGTCCAGGGCTTTTTCGAAGTGGGCGGACTTGATTCGCGAGACGAGGCCCGGGCGCAGGTAGTTGTACTCGCCGTAGGTGCGGTACCCGTCCATGAAGTCGAGTGCGGGGTCGCGATAGACCTCTTCTGGGGGCCGCACGAAGTGACGGAAGCCGCGGAACCACATGGCCTGCACTCCAGTGAGGCGGGATACTATCCGATCCGACCTTCGCCGAGGGAGAGCTTGAGCGCGCCGCAACACTCACCGCTACGCACCGTGGACGCAACGACCTGCACACTCTGCGGCAGCGTCGGCGATCCTCTCTACACGGGCATGCGGGATCGCCTGTTCGGCGCGCCCGGCGAGTGGACGCTGCTCCGCTGCGCCGGCTGCGGCCTCGTCTGGCTGCACCCGCGGCCCGCCGCCGCCGATCTGTCGCGACTCTACGAGCGCTACCACACCCACGCCGAGCCCCACACCGATCCGGAGCGCGTGTCCTGGGTCCAGCGCGCCGTGCGCCGCGCGGTTCCCGCGGCGGTGCTCGGCTACGGCGACGCTGTTCCCCATGCCCGCGAGCGAGCGCTCGGCCGGATGCTCTCGTGGATCGGACCGCTCCGGGAGGCCGGCGTGCGCAGCGCGATGGGGCTCCCCGCCGAGGCGCGCGGCCGGCTCCTCGACGTGGGCTGCGGCTCGGGGCTCTTCCTCTCGGTCATGCAGGACCTGGGCTGGCGCATCGCTGGGGTGGAGCTGGATCCCGAAGCGGCCGAGGTCGCGCGACGAGAGCTCGACAGCGACGAGATCCACGCAGGAGAGCTCGCGGATCTGGCACTTCCGCCAGACACCTTCGACGCCATCACTCTGTCCCACGTGATCGAGCACCTGCTCGATCCCGTGGCGGTGCTGGGGGAGTGTCGGCGGCTGCTGCGACCCGGTGGCTGGCTGGCCGTGGCCACGCCCAACGCCCGGAGCCTCGGGCGGCAGCGTTTCGGACGCGCCTGGCGCGGCTGGGAGCCCCCCCGTCACATCCACGTGTTCGACCCGACCACCCTGCGCCGGGTGGTGGAGGCCGCCGGCTTCCGCGTGCGCTCGGTCTCGACACCCGCCAGCGCGGCGCCCTTCCTGTGGGCCGAGAGCGCGGCCCTCGCCGGGCGCCCCGAGGGCGGGGCCGCGGCCTCGAACGGGATCCGCGCCGCGGCCTTCTGGGGATGGGAGTACCTGCTCTGCCGGCTGGGGCGACCGGCCGGGGAAGAGGTGCTCCTGCTCGCCGAGAGGCCCGCATGACCGCGCCTCCGCCCCGGGTCTCGATCGCGATGACCACCTTCGACGGCGCGCGCTACGTCGAGGCGCAGCTCGAGAGCTTCGCGAGTCAGAGCCGCCTGCCGGATCAGCTGGTGGTGTGCGACGACGGATCCCGTGACGACACGATGGACCGGGTGCGCGCCTTCGCCGCCCGGGCGCCCTTCGCCGTGCACGCGGAGCAGAACGAGACGCACCTCGAGACCACGCCAAATTTCGGGAAGGCGGTCTCCCTGTGCGACGGCGACGTGATCTTCCTGGCCGATCAGGACGACCTCTGGCTTCCCGACAAGATCGAGTCGGTGGTGGACGTGTTCTCGGCCGATCCGACGGTCGGCGCGGTCTTCCACAACGGGCGAGTGGTCGACGAGAGCGGCCGTCCCGTCAACTACGAGCTCTGGGACTCGCTCTGGTTCAGCGAGGCCGAACGCAAGAACGTGCGGACGGGCCGCGCCCTCGAGGTCTTCGCGAAGCACGTGGTGGCGGCGGGCACCACCCTGGCCTTCCGCGGACGGTACAGAGATCTGGTCCTGCCCTTCCCCGACCTCCACGACTGCCACGACGCCTGGGTGTCATTCCTGGTCACCGCGGTCTCGGGCGTCCGGATCGTCGAGCGCAACCTGATCGATTACCGCCTGCACGGCGCCAACCAGTTCGGCCTCCAGCGCTTCGGACTCCGCGAGCAGCTCGACAAGGCCCGCTGGCAGCTCGACGCCGGCATCTTCTCCCACAACGTCCGCTTCTTCCGCGCCGCGCGCGAGCGGCTCGCGGCCCAGACGGATCCGGACCGCCAGCCCGCGCTCGCGACGCTCGACCTGATCGACGCCAAGATCGCGCACGCGAGAGCTCGCGACGCCATGTCCAGCCGGCTGCTCGAGCGCCTCCCCACCATCGCCGGCGAGGTCCGGAGCCGCGGCTACTGGCGCTTCTCCTACGGCTGGAAGAGCGTCGCCCAGGACGTGCTGCTCCGTTAGCCCCGCCGGTACGTCGTCTCCAGCCGCGAGCGCTGCGCGTGCCGCTCGAGCGCGAGCTCGATCAGCCGGTCGATCAACGCGGGATACGGAAGACCCGTGGCCTCCCACAGGCGCGGGAACATCGAGCCCTCGGTGAATCCCGGCAGGCTGTTCAGCTCGTTGATGGTGAGCTCGCCGCTCTGCCGGTCGAGCAGGAAGTCCACCCGTGCCAGCCCCTCGCCGTCGAGGACCTTGTACGCCTCGATCGCCACCCCGCGGATCCGCTCGCTCTCCTCCTCCGAGAGCGGTGCCGGAATCAGCAGCTCGGTTCCCTGGTCGTCGGCGTACTTGGCCGCGTAGTCGTAGAACTCCTGGGCGCAGCGAATCTCGCCGGGCACCGACGCCTCGGGGTCGGCGTTGCCGATCACCGCCACCTCGATCTCCCGGGCATCGACCGCCTTCTCCACCAGCACCTTGGTGTCGTAGCGCGCCGCGTCGGCCAGCGCGGCCTCGACCTCGGGTGGGCTCCCGGCCCGGGCCGTGCCCACGGACGATCCGGAGTTGGACGGCTTGACGAAGACGGGCAGCCCGAGCTCGGACACGGCGCGCGCCGCGCTGGCCGCGAGTTGGGGCGGAGAGAGCTCCGCGCCGCGCACGCACACCCACGGCACCACCGCGATCCCGGCGGCGCGGAGCAGGCGCTTGGCGACCTCCTTGTCCATCTGCACCGCCGAAGACAGCACGCCGGCGCCCACGTACGCGACGTCGGCCAGCTCCATCAGCCCCTGGAGGGCGCCGTCCTCGCCCCCGCGACCGTGGATGATCGGAAACAGAACATCGATCGGTGTCGACTCTGCCGACGACGAGGCCTGCGCGGACTCGGAGCTCGACACCAGCGCTCCGATCCCGGGGATCGCCGGCAGGGTCACCTCGGGCCCGTCGATCGAGGCGCCCGGGGGCAGCGCAGGCGTGCCCAGGTGCCAACGGCCCTCGGGGTCGACCGCGATCAGCCGCACCTCGTAGCGGGCCGGGTCGAGGGCGCCCAGGATCGAGGTGGCCGATGCGATCGACACCTCGTGCTCCGTCGAGCGCCCCCCGAAGAGCAGTCCCACGCGCAGCTTGGGCATGATCCCTCCCCCCACGAGCCAAGATAGGCGCCTTCCAGGGCCCGCGCTCCACCCCGCACGACCCAGCTTGACCCCCGCTGGGCCCCTCCGTACCCTCGGCGTGTGTCCTCCATCTCTCCGGAACTGCAAGCAAAACAAGACGCGCTGGCGGAGCGACTGCGCACCGCGGGGCGGGTCATCGTGGCGTTCTCGGGCGGGGTCGACTCGAGCTACCTGGCCTGGTGCGCGCAGCGCGCGCTGGGCGATGGAGCCCTGGCCGTCACCGCCGTCTCGCCCTCCTATCCGAGTCACCACCGCGAGATGGCCGAGCGGATCGTGAGCGACTTCGGGATCTCCCATCGCTTCGTCGAGACGCACGAGATGGAGAGCGAGGCCTACCGCCGGAACGCGCCCGACCGCTGCTACCACTGCAAGGCGGAGCTGTTCGACCGGCTCGGCCGGCTGCGCGATGAGTTCGGCTTCGACGCCATCGCCTACGGCATCAACACCGATGACACCGGAGATTTCCGGCCGGGCCACCGGGCGGCTGACGAGCACGGTGTGCTCTCGCCCTTCCTCGACGTGGCTCTGTCCAAGCGCGAGATCCGCGAGCTGTCCCGGGCGGCGGGCCTGCCCACCGCGGACCTGCCGGCCTCCGCGTGTCTCTCCTCGCGCCTTCCCTACGGAACCGAGGTCACCACCGAGCGGCTGTCCCAGGTGGAGCAGGGCGAGGCGCGGCTGCGAGCCCTGGGCTTCGAGCAGGTGCGCCTGCGCCACCACGGCGAGCTCGCGCGGATCGAGGTGGAGCCCTCGGAGCTTTCCAAGGCCCTCGACCCCGCCATGGCCAGGGCCATTGCCGAGGCGATCAAGCCGCTCGGATTCAAGTGGGTCTCCCTCGATCTCGAGGGCTATCGGACTGGCTCCCTCAACGAAGTGCTC
>JAPUKG010000080.1 GCA_027295775.1 Pseudomonadota bacterium | reverse complement strand
GTCAGCCTTGGGGGGCGGCTCGGTTCATGTCACAGCATGGTGGATTCGGAGGGCGGGGCGACGCCGTCGTGGTGGGCAACCGCGCGGGCGTGGTGGAGTGGGCGAACGAGGGCTGGAACGCGCTGACCGGTCTCGGCACCGGGGACCTGCGCGCCAAGCCCCTCGGCGCGCTGCTCGATCGCTACGAGGTGGACCTCGCCGCGATCTCCTGGGTGAGTCGGCGCTTCCAGGCGGGCGAGAGCAGTGAGCTGGAGCTTCCGATCCGGGAGCCGGACGGCAGTCGCCGCTGGCTGCACGTGACCCTCGAGCCGTTGCGCGACGACGCCGGCGACGTGCAGCACTTCGTGGCCGTGGCCCGGGACATCAGCGAGTACGTGGCCGAGCCCGAGCTCGACGTCTCGGCCGAGGACCTCTCGGTGATCGCGGCCGAGGCGGCGCGGGCCGTGGCGGCCGAGCTCGGCGATTGCATCACCTACGACTTCGCGCTGGACCGCGACCTGCCCCCGGCGTACGTCGATCGCGAGCGCGTCGCCGCGCTGGTGCGCCACCTGATCCGGCGCGGCCGCCGCGCCATCGCGGACACGTGGGGGAACATCACCCTCAGCACGGGCGTGGTGGGCGTCGGGTCCGAGCCCCTCTACCGCGGCGACCCGGTGCGCGGCCTGCCCGTCGGTCCCTATCTGTACCTGGAGGTCCACGACACGGGCCTCACCAGCGCAGACGAAGTGGATGCGCGCATCCACGAGCCCTTCCTGCCGGCGCGCCACCCGGCCCGCGGTCTGAGCCTGCCGACGGGCCACCAGCTCGTCCGGGAGCTCGGCGGCGACATCGCGTTCGAGGTCGAGCGCTGGTGGGGGAGCTCGGTGCTGCTGATCTTCGCGGGCTGACAGGCCGGCCCCGCCCGAGCTAGAGGTCGACACCGGTCATCGCGGCGCTGCGCTCCCATAGCTGCTTCCCGAACTCGGGCTCATCCGAACGCACCTTCGGTATGCGGCGCTTCATGAACTTGTAGTAGGCGCCGCTCGTGGTCTCCAGCTCTGGGTTGCCCGCCAGGTACAGCGCGGTGCGCGCGGCCCTCTCGGGACTGGGAAACAGCCCCCGGATCAGCGGCGCCAGCAGTGTGTACACCGGGCCCGGGTTGTTGTCGCCGATGCTCGACGCCACCGGGCCCGGGTCGACCGCGTTCACGGTCACCCCGGTTCCCTCGAGGCGGCGCGCCAGCTCCAGGGTGAAGTACACGATGGCCAGCTTCGAGCGCCCGTAGGAGCGCAGCCAGGAGTAGCGGCGGCAGAGCTCGAGGTCGTCGAGGTCGAGCTTCGCGATCTTGTGGGTGTCCGACGAGACGTTGACGATCCGGGCGGGCGCGCTGTCGCGCAGCCGCGGCAGGAGCCGCAGGGCCAGCTGGAAGTACGCCAGGTAGTTCACCGCGAAGACCATCTCCACGCCGTCGCCGGTCTCTCGGCGCTTCAGGTTGACCAGTCCCGCGTTGTTCACCAGCACGTGGAGGGGCCGGCCCGAGGCCAGGTATTCCGAGGCGGCGCGGTCGATCTCGCTTCGCGAAGACAGGTCGCAGAGCACGATGTCCGGCGCCTTCCCCCCGTTCTCCGCGGCGATCTCGCGCTGGACCGCGCGGCACTTCTCCGGGTTGCGGCCCAGCAGGACGACGTGCGCGCCCTGGCGCGCCAGGCCGGTGGCGACCGCGCGACCGTGGCCGCTGGTCGCGCCCGTCACCATGCACACCCGGCCTTCGAGGTTCGCCGCCATCGTCCCTACTCGCGCGGGATGTCGAAGCGCGCCCGGTAGTCGGCCAGCCGCTCGTCGATCTCGCCGGGGACGAGGCCGAAGTCCTCGACGCGGTAGCGGTGGTGGCCCAGCCGGTTCCGGGGGTTCGCGTCGATCCAGCCCTGCATCTGCGCCTCGGTCTCGGACGAGAGCGCCAGGCCCAGGAAGTCGTAGATCTGCCGCACCTGCTTCAGGGGATCCGTCACCAGGTCGCGGTAGTGGACGTCGATGAACGACTCGCCGCGCACGCCGTCGCCATCCCGGAGGGCCATGGCCCGCTCGACCATGCGGATCTGCTTGTTCCCCCAGTGGCGGCCCACCTCGTGGGGATCGACCCGGTCGCTGAAGACGCCCCGCGCGTGGCAGATCATGCTGCAGAAGGACGGCACCACGCGCAGCGGATCCCGGTGGGTCTGGATGATGCGCGCATCCGGGAAGACGTCGAGCAGCGCGTCCAGGTGCTCCAGGTGGTGGGGTGTCTTGCCGAGCCAGCGCCCGGGGCGCTGCCACAGGAGCAGCTGGATCCACGAGCGGAAGTCGCGATAGGCCGGCCGGTGGTCCATCGACTCGAGCCAGCGCGAGAAGCTGGGGACGTGCTGGCTGGCCTCCGCCGTCGTTCCAAAGCCGCAGAGGTCGAGGAGCAGGACGTCCTCTTCCGGACTGTGGGCCTCCACGGGATGGATGGCGAAGAAGTCGGGCGCGATGTAGCGCAGGCTCTTCTCGGCCAGCTCGGCCAGGCGCATGCGGGAATCGCGCGCGCCGGCTCGAGTCTCGACGGGCGCCGCGGGATCCGGGGCCGGGCTCAACGCCTCCCACGAGATCAGCGGCCGCAGGGCCGGCTCGAGGGACAGGAGCCGGTGTAGCACCGTCGTCCCCGTGCGCTGCAGTCCGACGATGAAGACCGGCGCCTCGACGGGTGTGGCCTCGATCTCCGGGTGGAGATCCACGAGCGCCGCGCGCAGCAGGCGGCTCCGGTAGACACGCAGCAGGCCCTGGCGCGCGATCAGCCGGCCCAGCGGGTGGAGGTCGGCCTCCCGCTCCAGGGCGTCGGCGAGACGGCGCAGGGGCTCGCGGAACAGGTCGTCGTCGAAGAAGTGGAGGCCGGTGCTGCGCCGCGCCGCGGCCACCAGGGAGGACTCGCGGAAGCTCGTTTGCAGACCCACCCGTCCGAGCGCGCGCCCCACCCGGTTGGCCGCCGCCAGAGGCCATGGCCGGTAGGGTCGCCGGTAGTCCCGGGACGTGGTGCGGGCCTCGGGGGTGGCGCTCACGCGAGCTCCGAGACCTTCATCACGCGGGTGCGGGGCTGCGGGTGCTCGGCTGCGCCAATCCAGCGGAAGCACATGGTGCCGCGCGCGTGGCCCGCGGTCTCGATCCAGTTGGCGACTCCGGGATCCCGGTGCGCGACGACGATCCGCACCGAGCCGTCTTCCCCGTACACCGCTGTGTGCTTGTTGACGGAGATGCGGAAGTAGCGGTAGTCCAGGGACTCCATCCAGTGGTTGTCTAGCTGGAAGTTCCACGACGAGCACTCGGGCGGGTCGGCGTCGATCACCAGGGCCTCTTCGGGTCCCAGCTCCCAGTAGCTGTGGTAGTAGCAGATGTTCGGGTCGCCGCCGGCGCCCATCGAGATCGCGGTGTCGAACTCGGGAAGCTCGTTCACGTGCTTGCGAAATCCCTGGGCCCAGCCGGAGAAGAGGGCGGAGCATGCCACCACCAGTCCCGCCGCCTGGGCGAGACCGCTGTCGATCTTCTCCGCTGTGAGCGGCGTGGGCAGACCGTCTCCGCCGATGCGCTCGATCATGAGCTCGGCCGGCGTCTCGGTCTTCCGGTCGAGATAGGTCTGGCGCACGATCAGGGCGGTCGTATCCGGCTCCATGGCCAGCCAGTTTCCCGGCTGCTCGCGACACGAGAGCACGATCTCGAAGCTGCCGTCGGACGAGATCTCGAGATCGGCCCCCTCGAGGTGTCCGCTCTGGCGCGAGTCGCCGCTGGTCGCGACGCCGCCGGTCTGGGTCGCGAAGTCCAGGTAGTGGATGGTGTTGCGCTGCCCGCGAATCCGGTACTCGTAGTCGCCGCTGATCGAGGCGTGCTGGTAGTAGTTGTCCGGGTTGTCCGCGCCGATCTTGGCGGTCTCGTGAATCGGTCGATGAAGGACGGGGGCGAACGGATCGGAGTACTCGAGAAAGGTCTCGAGCCCGGCCCGGACGAGCCGGCTCAGGTAGCGGAACCCCTCGGCCCGGTCGAGCGCGTCCTCGGGCGAGCCCTCGGCGATGATCGTCTGGCCGGCGCTCTTGAGGGTGTCGCAGAAATCCTCCCAGGACTTTCCGCTGGCGATGCGTTCTCTGGGGCTGTCGGCCATGGCTCCTCCCGGGGCACCAGATTCGCAGGTCCGCCAGTGGGGAACAACCGGCCCGATGTAGGACGAGGCGGCCACATCCGTGGGGCTGGAAACACGCTCCGCTCCCCGGCGGAAAGAAATTTCCCCCGCCCTCACGGGGGCAATGGTAGGCTCACCCGACCCATTGGGGGAATCAGGGAGGCCGCCGGTCGATGCGAACTAGGGCCTTGGCGCTGGGATCCACACTCGCGTTTCTCATGCTCTCCGGGCCCGCTGCCTGGGCGGACACGGACTCCGAGTACGAGCGCGAAGGCGCCTACCTCGGTCTGGGCGGCGTCGGCGCGTTGGCGAACACGAGCGGCCGCTTCTCCAGTCTCGACAGCACCGGCGGCATCGATCTGATCGCCGGCTATCGAATGGCGCCCCAGCTCGGGATCGAGCTCTTCGGGGAGTGGCTGGGCTATCAGGGCACCAACGCCGGCTTCTTCGGCGTCACCCTCAAGCTCTTCATGGCCGAGCTGTTCGACCAGATGATCATGGACGGGGTCATCCAGCCCTACCTCTATGGCTCCGCGGGCTTCATCATGGTCCGAAACACGCGAGACAACATGGAAATGGGCGGGAACTTCCGCGGCGGCGCGGGCGTGGACTTCTACGTGACGCCCGAGGTCGCCATTTACACCCAGGTCGAGTACTCGGGCTCGGGCGGCTATGCGAGCGGCATCGAGTCGACCAACTTCAAGCTCGGTGCCCTCTACCGCTTCTAGCGGTCGCTGTCGTCCACGGCCCCACCCGAGAGCGCGCGTCCGGCCTCGCCATCGACGCTCTTCAGGTGCAGGTCCCGCTGCGGGAACGGGATCTGGATATCGGCTTCGGTAAGCGCGGCATAGATGGCCACCGAGAGCTCGCTGCGGAGCTGGTAACCCTCCTCGAAGCGCGGCACCCAGCAGCGCAGCAGGAAGTCGAGGGAGCTGTCCCCGAAGCCGACGAAGAGTGCCTGGGGCGCCGGGTCGCGTATCACGCTCTCGTTGGCCGCCGCCACCTGGAGCAGGATCCCCTGCACCCGGGTGGGGTCCGTGCCATAGCGGACGCCCACGGTGACGTCGATGCGGCGACGCCGGTCCGACAGGGTCCAGTTGATCACCTGGTCCGAGATCAGCTTCCCGTTGGGCACGATCACCTCGGCCCCGTCCACCGTGCGCACCGTGCTCGAGCGCGCGCCGATGCGGCGAACCTCGCCCAACAGGCCGCCCACCTCCACCGTGTCTCCCAGCTGGATGGGACGCTCGAAGAGCAGGATCAGGCCCGACACGAAGTTGTTGACCACGTTCTGCAGCCCGAAGCCGATGCCCACGCCGAAGGCACCCGCCAGGAGGGTGACCCGGCTGAAGTCCATGCCCGCCGCGGACAGCGCCAGGGCGAAGCCCAGGAGCAGGAACACGTAGTGGAGCAGGGTCGAGATCGCGTTGGGCACGCCGCGGCGGAGGCGCATGCGGGGGAACACGTCCTCATCGAGGAAGAAGCGGATTACGTTGGAAACCGCGAACGCCGCCACGATGGTGAGCACGAAGGCGAGCACGTCGCCCAGCGAGACGCTGAGCTCCCCGACCGAGAGGCTCGCGGTCAACATGGCGTAGATTCCAGCGATCACCGGCTCGCGAATGGCGAAGGCGTCGAGGCTGGTGAGAACCCAGGCCAGCCCGACCCCCGTCGCGGTGAGTCTCACGGTCCAGCGCAGGAGCGTCTGGCCCCGGCGGCGCACGACGCCGAGCTGGCGTGCACGCCGGGAGTGGAACGCGACGCGCAGGATCACATCGGTGGCGCGGACCAGGCCGTAGGCCAGCAGGGCCAGGTAGATGCTCGTGAGCACCCCGTCTCCCAGCACCCCGGAGAGCGAGCGATAGCCGAGCAGGTTGGCAAGCAGTGCCGAGACCAGCAGCAGCAGAGAGGCTCGCATCGCCAGGCGCAGTGCAGCGGGAAGGCGCACGTCGGCCGGGAGCGCGCGCAGCCGCGCCGGACGCATCAGCCAGGCCACGATCGCGATCGACACGACGAGCTGCGCGGCGTAGAGCAGCTGCTCGCCAACGGGGGCCGCGTCGATCAGGTCGCGGGCGCGCGAGATCAGGAAGAGACCGCCCACCACGTAGAGCAGGGGCCGGAACGTCCGCTCGAAGAGCGGGGGCAGGACGCGCAGGAGCGGGACCAGCAGCAGGACGCTGACGATGTCGTCGGTGACGCTCGGAGAGAAGGCGTGCAATGAGGGGAACACGAGCAGCGAGACGAGCAGCGCGAGGGAGACCGGCCGTCCGAGCATGACCGCGGCGCGCCCGAGCTGGGGATCGTCCTCGGTCCACTGGGCGACGCGGCGGCGCAGGGCGAAGGCCGCGTTCAGGAGGAGGATGAAGATGACGAGATCGAGGAGCAGCCGTGGACCGTTGCTCGCGGCGAACCCCCGGAGGTTCCGCAGGTCCATCCGGATGGATTCGAGCACCGCGCCGCCGTGCGTGCCCAGGTCGTGCCGTCGCAGGTCCCGCCAGAGCGGCTCCGCTTCCGCCACCAGCAGCTCCGCGCGGAACTCCTCGCGCGCGGTCTCGATGCGATCGAGCGCCTCTTCCACCCGCAGGCCCTGCTCGGCGACGTGGTCCTGGAGCGTCAGCACCACCGTCAGACGTTCCCGGGCG
>JAPUKG010000008.1 GCA_027295775.1 Pseudomonadota bacterium | reverse complement strand
GCGATCGAGGAGTACGAGTCGCTCCTCGACGAGCTCGCCCAGGGTCTCTCCGTCGCGAGCCACGACTTGGCCGTGGAGCTGGCCGGCCTGCCCGAACACGTCCGCGGCTTCGACACCGTGAAGGAGGAGCACTGGCGAGCCGCCGAGGCGGCGAAGGTCGAGCTGCTGGCAGAGTTCCGCTCCCGGGCGACTGCGTGAAGGACGCGGCGGCGATCGTCGGAATCGGCGAGACGCCCTTCGCCAAGAAGCTCGACAGCTCGGAGAAGACCCTCGCGGTCCGCGCCATTCTGGCGGCCCTGGACGACGCCGGGATCGACCCCTCGGAGGTCGACGGACTCTCCTCCTATACGATGGAGACCACCGACGAGGTCGAGATCGCCAAGAACATCGGCGCCGGCGACATCACCTTCTTCAGCCAGGTGGGATACGGAGGCGGTGCGGGCCCGGCCGCGGTCGGGCACCTGGCCATGGCGGTCGCGACCGGGCAGTGCCGGGTGGGAGTGGCGTGGCGCGCGCGAAAGCGAGGCTCGGGCGGGAGACCCTGGGCCAGCGACGTCGGCCAGCCCTCGGCCGCGGCCCAGTGGACTCGGCCCTTCGGGCTGATCCGGCCCGTGGACGAGATCGCGATGCTGACCCGCCGCTACATGCAAGAGTTCGGGGCTACCCGAGAGCACCTCTGCAACGTGGCGGTGGCGATCCGCGCAATGGCGAACCGGAACCCGAATGCACTCATGTACGAGCGGACCCTCAGCCGGGAGGAGTACATGAGCTCGCGGTGGATCTCGGAGCCGCTCTGCCTGTTCGACAACTGTCTCGAGACGGACGGGGCACTCGCCTGCGTCGTCGTGTCGGCGGAGCGAGCACGGGATTGCCCGCATCCCCCGGCCATGATCCACGCCTTCGCTCAGGGCCTCCCCCAGCAGCACCACACCATGGTCAACTACTGGTGCGACGATCCGCTGCGCGGCCCCTCGTGGGCGTGCGCCGCCCGCCTCTACGAGAGGTCCGACATCGGCCCCGGCGACATTCGCGTCGCCCAGATCTACGACGCCTTCACTCCGCTCGTGCCCCTCTCGCTCGAGGGTTACGGCTTCTGCGGGCGCGGCGAGGGCGCCGCCTTCACCGAGGGAGGCGCCCTCGAGCTCGGCGGACGCCTCCCGATCAACACCTCGGGCGGCGGACTCTCGGAGGCCTACGTACACGGCTTCAACCTGATCAACGAGGGCGTTCGACAGATCCGCGGTAGCTCTGTCAACCCGGTGCCGGACGCAGACGCCTGCCTCGTGACCGCCGGCGAAGGCGTCCCCACCAGCGCAATGATCCTGCGGCGGTGATCGGGTGAGCGAGTCCCACCTGCTTCCGCCGGTGAGCGGTGAGACGGAGCCCTTCTGGGAGGGTGCCAGGCGGGGGGAGCTTCGCGTCCAGCGCTGCCGCGACACGGGGCGGTTGATCTTCCCGCCCCGCGCGCGGAGTCCGTGGGGCCGGCACCGCCCGCCCGATTGGACGGCCGTCTCGGGACGCGGCCGGATCTGGTCCTTCGCGGTCCCTCACCCGCCCTTGCTGCCGCCGTTCTCGGATCTGGCGCCCTACAACGTGGTGATCGTTGCGCTGGAGGAGGACGAGACGATCCGGCTGATCGGAAACCTCGTGGCGCGCGAGAACGGCGCGATCAACGAGGTCCCCCCCGACTCGATCGAGATCGGCGCGGCTGTGCGCGTCGTCTTCGAGAGCACCCGTGACGAGATCGCCCTACCCCGCTGGATGCTCGCGGAGTCGCTCCCCTAGCTGGCCCAGGCGGCGAGCAGATCGGCGGTCGAGACGACCGTCGCGACCACCCGGAGTGTGTGGGCGAAGACGGCCTCGGCGTACTCCGGGGGGACGCCGGCCACGGCGTCGCGGGGTACCACCATCTGGTAGCCCGAGTTGACCGCGTCGAACGACAGGCTCTGGATGGCGACGTTGACCGACACCCCGACGACCACGATCGTCGTCACCCCGAGGTTGCGCAGCACGAAGTCGAGCTCGGTCCCCTGGAAGGGGGAGAGCCCGTGGAGCCGCGGCATCACCAGATCCGAGTCGTGCACCTGGATCTCGGGAACGATCTGCGCCGCGTCCGAGCCCGGATGGAGCTTCCGCTCGGCCCGGGCCATGTACTGGAAGATCCGCGCGTTCGTGTTGGCGCCGCGGCCGTCGGGCCGGCGCTCGGCCGTGCAGTGGATCACGGGAGCGCCCGCGGTGCGGGCGGCCGAGACGAGAGCCGCCATCTGGGGAAGCGCGTCGCGCGCCGCCGCGGCCAGGTCCGGGAGCTGGGAGAGGTCGCCCATCACACCGCGCTGACACTCCTGGGTGACCAGGGCGGTGTGGGCGGGATCGACCAGGGCGGCGAGGTCGAGGGGCATGGCGACTCCTAGACCATGGGCGCGCCACCGTTCGGGTGGAGCACCTGGCCGGTCATGTAGCGCGAGGCGTCGGAGGCGAGGAAGAGGACGGCATGGGCGATGTCCTCGGGACGGCCCGCGATGCCCAGGGGATTGCGCTCGCGCGCCGCCGCCAGCGCGGCCTCGCGGCGCTCGGGATCGAGGCGCTCGTCTTCGCCCACCGCCCGCCCCCGCCCCAGGACCATGGGCGTGTCCACCATGCCCGGCGCGATGGCGTTCACGCGGATTCGACGGCGTGCCACCTCGCTGGCCACGGATCGGGTGAGCGCCACCACCCCGGCCTTCGACGCGCTGTACGCGGAGAGCGTGGGATAGGGAGCGAAGGCGGCGCTCGACGCCATGTTGACGATGCTGCCCGGCCCCTCGCCCATGGCGCGCACCGCGGCGCGGCAGCCGAAGAAGACCCCCTTCAGATTCACCGCCAGGATCCGGTCGAGGTCCGCCTCCTCCAGCTCGGCCACGCGGCTGTCCGACAGCACCCCGGCGATGTTGGCCATGACGTCGAGGCGCCCGAACTCGGCCACGGCCCGCTCGACCAGCGCCTCCACGTCCGCGGCACTCGACACGTCCGTGCGGAGCTGGGCCACCCCGGCACCGGCCTCCTTCACCTCGGCGGCCGCACCCCCGAGCCCGCTCTCCTGGACGTCGCCCAGGACCAGGTTGGCCCCGGCTCTCGCCAGCAGGATGGCCGTGGCGCGACCGATCCCGCTGGCCGCGCCCGTGACGACCGCGGTCCGTCCCGAAAGGTCGAATGCGGCGAAGGCGTGCTCGCCGCTCAATTGATCACCCCCCGCTCGCGAAGCGCCGCGATCTCGTCGTCCCGGAGACCGAGCGCGCTCTGCAGGACGTCCGCCGTGTGCTCTCCCAGCCGGGGGAAGGAGCCCACCGGTCCCTCCGCGACCCGCGACATCTTCACGGGGTTGCCGACCACGAGCATGGGGTCCTCCGCATCGGGGCGGGGCACCTCGATCAGCATGTGGCGGTCGCGCACGTGCGGATCGGCGCGCAGGTCGGCGGGCGTGTGACTGGGCCCCGCGGCAATCCCCTCGGCGCAGAGCAGGTGACAGGCCTCGAGCCGGGTGCGGGTGGACGCCCAGGCCTCGAGCGCGGGGCGGATCACCGAGTCGGTGTGATCTGCCCAGCCCTTGCGCGTGGCGAAGCGCTCGTCGTCGCACCACTCGGGGTGGCCCAGCAGCTCGGCCAGGCGCGCGAAATGATTCTCGCGGAAGACTGCCACCACGAAGTAGCCGTCGCGCGCCCGGAAGGCGGAGCAGATGGACGTCGCGCCTGCCGCGGCCATCGAGATCGGCGCGCCCATGGACCACAGGAAGGGCGGCATGTCGGTGATGCCCACCATGGCGTCGTACATGGCCACGTCCACGTGCTGGCCGAGCCCTGTGCGCTCGCGGTGGCGCAGAGCAGCCAGGGTGCCGATCACGGCGAAGAGTGCGCTGGCGTTGTCGCCGAGCGCGCCCGCCACCACCACCGGCGGCGGCTCGTCTCCCCTGCGGTTGGGCTCATAGAGACCGGCCATGGCCTCGGCCACCGGGGCGTAGGCGGGCCAGGACGCGTACGGGCTCTCGTCCAGGTTGCCGAAGCCCGAGATCGAGACGTAGATGAGAGCGGGGTCGAGCTTCGACAGCGCCTCGTAGCCCAGGCCCAGCCGGTTCATGGTGCCGGCCCTGAAGTTCTCGGCCACCACGTCGTAGTCCGGAACCAGTCGCTGGAAGAGCGCGCGGCCCTCGGCCTGCTTGAGATCGATGCCGATGCTGCGCTTCGAGAGGTTGTTCCTCAGGTAGGTGGCGCCCACCCGGCGGCCGTCGTCGTCGATGAGCGCGGGCTCGGAGTAGCGGCCCGTGTCGCCCCGGACCGGGTGCTCCACCTTGACCACGTCGGCGCCCAGGTGCGCCATCAGCTGGGTGGCGTACGGGAGCGCCTGCATCTGCTCGACGGCCAGGATGCGCACGCCCTCCAGGGGCTTGCCCCACTCGGCGCGCTCCGGGTGGGCGACTTCGCCTACGCGCACGAGCCGCTCACCGGGGGATCTGCAGCGCCTCCGGCAGGCTCCCGTCCAGGTACGCCGTCTCCTCGACGCGCTCGGCGATGCGCCAGCCGTCGTCGGTGCGCACCAGCCGGTCGTTGTAGTAGCCGCCCACGGTGAAGATGTGGAGGCTGCCGTCCTCGTTGCGGAATCCCATGGGGTTGATCACGTAGGTACGCGACCGGGCCTTGTCGCCTTCCAGCTCGACGGTGGTGTTGCTGATGAAGTGCTGGGTCATGGGGAACACGGACAGCGCCTGCTCCAGCCACTTGCGCACGTCGGGGTAGGTGCCCTTGATGCCACCCGGCGCACTCGTGTAGTCGAGCGTCGCATCGGGCAGAAAGCAGGTGTCGAGGAGCTCCCAGTCCTTGGTATCGATCGCCACGGTGTAGCGAGTGAGCAGATCGCTGATCTGGATCCGGTCGGAGACCTCGCGGGCGGACAGCTCGGGGGGGGACATGGTTTCTTCTCCTTGGCGGGCAGGGGCCTCAGTCTCGCAGACGCGATCCGGGCTTACCAGACGAGTTCCAGAAGCATCCGGTCGCATCAGATCTTGCGCTCGCGGCCCTCCCAGTAGCGGTCGCGGAGGTGCCGGATGGTGAGCTTGCCAGACGAATGGCGCGGCAGGGACTCCTCGAAGTCGACGGAGCGCGGCACCTTGTAGTGCGCTAGCCGCTGGCGCCCGAAATCCAGGATCTCGGCCTCGAGCGCCGCGCAGGGCCGGTGGCCGGGCAGGAGCTCGACGGCGGCCTTGACGCTCTCGCCCCACTCGTCGTCGGGAATGCCGAAGACGCCCACGTCTGCCACCGCCGGGTGCTCCTGGAGAACGTGCTCGATCTCGGCGGGGTAGATGTTGACCCCACCCGAGATGATCGTGTGGGACTGGCGGTCGGCTAGGTGGACGTAGCCCTCCCCGTCCACCGACCCGATATCCCCGATGGTGAAGACCCCGGGCTCCAGGTACGCACCCGCGGTCTTCTCCGGTGCACCGTGATACTCGAAGACCCGGTCCCCCCGCGAGTCGCGGCAGTACAGGGGTCCGATCTCGCCGGCAGGCAGCCGCGCGCCCTCGCCGTCGACGGCGAAGACGTCGAAGGCCGGGAGCGCGCGGCCGACGCTGCCCGGGTGGGCGAGCCAGTCCTCCGAGTCGATCAGGGTGTTGACGCCGCCCTCGGTCGCCCCCCAGTACTCCACCAGCACCGGACCCCACCACTCGATCATCCGCTTCTTCACCGCTACCGAGACCGGCGCCGCGCCGTGGAGCACAAGCTCGAGGCGCGGCGCCGCGAAGGCCGCCCGCTCCTCCTCGGACAGTCGCAGCAGGCGCACGAACATGGTGGGAACCAGGTGGGTGTGCGCGATCTCGCGCTCCCGGATCCAGCCCAGGGTCTCGCGCTCGTTGAAACGCGGCAGGATGATGACGTTCGCGCCGTTCATCTGGTCGTAGATGGCGAACATCAGCGGCGCCGCGTGGTAGAGGGGGCCGGTCACCAGGTGGGGGCCGCTGCCGTCGAGACCCACGGCGCAGCCGGACCGGCGGCCGTACTCCCAGTAGGCGGCGAGGGTGTCCGGGAGCGTGCGCTTGACCCCCTTGGGTCGGCCCGTGGTCCCGCTCGTATAGATCATTGGGCCGCCGGCCGGCGCGTCGGGGGAGACGGGGGCGTCGGACGCCCCAGCCAGCGCCGTCTCGAGCTGGTCGCCCAGGAGCGCGACGACCGGCGCGCCGCTGGTCCGCGCCGTCTCCGCATGGAGGTCGTCGGCGAACACCACCCCCGCCCCGGAGTCCTCGACGATGTACGCGATCTCGTCGGCGGAGAGGTGCCCGTTGATGGGTGTCACCCAGAGGCCCGCCTGGATGCCGCCGAGGAAGAGCTCCAGGTACTCGGTGCGGTTGCCCATCAGGATGGCGGCGTGCTGGCCCGGGCGCAGCCCGAGCTCGTCTCTCAGGAAGTGGCAGACGCGGGCGCTGCGGTCGGCGAGCTCCCGCCAGCTGCGCCGGCGCGAGCCGTCGTCGACGGCGATTGCGTTGGGGTCGCTCCCGGCACACCCGGCGATCATTCCGCCGAACCCGCTCCCGGTACCGATGCCGACAACCGCGCCTCGCGCAGCGCCGAGCGCCGTACCTTTCCGGCGTCGTCGCGCAAGGGCTCGCTCACGTACTCGAAGCTGCGCGGAATCTTGTAGCGCACCAGGTGTTCGGCCAGGTGCGCCCGGAGTGCGGCGTCGTCGACGCCGCCCGGGGCGTCCACGATCGCGTGGATTCGCTGACCCAGGTCGTCGTCGGGGAGGCCAACCACGGCGCTCGACCGCACCGCGGGATGGGCGTCGAGGGCCGCCTCGACCTCGGCGGGAAAGACGTTGGCTCCGCCGGTGACGATCATGTCCGCCTTGCGGTCGGCCAGGTAGAGGTACCCGTCCTCATCCAGGTGCCCCATGTCGCCCAGGGTCTCCCAGCCGTCGGGCGTCGCGGTCGCAGTGGCGCCCACATACTCGTAGGTCGAGCCCTGTCCCTCGGCGGGCATCATGTAGACCTCGCCCAGCTCGCCGGGCGCACACTCGCTGCCGTCGGGGCGGAGGATGCGGATCTTGCGGCCGCCGGTGGGCTTGCCCACCGAGCCCGGGTGCGCGAGCCACTCGGTTCCATCGATCTGGGTCCCGGCGATGCGCTCGGACCCGCCGTACGCCTCGAGGATCTTCTCGGGGCCGAGCCAACCGATCCACGCGCGCTTCAGCCACGGCGGGCTCGGCGCTCCGGTGCACATCACCGTGTCGAGAGAGGAGAGGTCGCGGGCGCTGCGTTCCTGTTCGGGGAGGCGCCAGATGCGCTGCATCATGGTGGGAACGAAGAGAACCCAGTCGACCCGGTGCCGTTCGATGAGCTCGAGACACAGGGCCGGGTCGAAGTGCGCGAGCAGGACGATCCGGCCACCGAGCAGGAGCTGCTGCCAGGCGGTGATGAAGGGACCCGCGTGGTAGAGCGGTCCGGGCACCAGGAGGGTGCCGCCCGCGCGCATCCCGTTGGCGGCCTGCTCCGGGTCGCACTGCGCCGGCAACGTCTCGAGGATGAGCTTGGGGCGCCCCGTGCTGCCCCCGGAGGTCATGGCCCGAACGCGGCGGGCCACCACGTCCGGGAGCGGTTCGTCGGAGAGGGCGGGATCGGGCTCGAAGCCCTCCGCCACGGTGGCAAGGCCGCCGTACGTGCCGGACTCGGCGCCCGCCAGCAACGCGGGGCTCGCGAGCTCCACGATCGCGCGGCGCTCGTGGTCGGGCAGCCGCGAGGAGACGGGACTCGGGGTCGCCCCGAGCTTCCAGGCGGCCAGGCACACCTCGAAGAACTCGATCCCGTTGGGCAGGGCGATGGTGACCAGGTCGCCCTCCGACACGCCCATCTTCTGGTAGGCGCGGGCGAGCCGATTGGAACGGCGTTCGAGCTCGCCGCGGGTGCAGCTCCCCTCGCCGAACACGATGGCGATCCCGTCGGGGTCACCCTCGGCGTGAAAGGCGAAGGCCCGCCCGTAGGACATCCGCGCCATTTACGATACGTAGCGTATCGGAAGAGGCGCCGCCTCTGGAGTTTCTGACGAAGTGTGAAATACCTCATACCCAGCGCAGTTGGGTTCCCTATCTTCCGCTCGAGATCGGATGGAGGGGGGGTGCCAAAGGGGGAGCGCGAGCGGGCGCTCCCGGCACCAAGTCGCAAGCGCAGGGATCGAGCGCACAGATCGAGCGCAGAGATCCAACGCGGGGATGGCTGGGAACTTCCGATGGGGGGGGTTGCCAATGCGTTCCAACGAGCGCGACGGAAGCGGTCGCACCGGGCTTGCCGAGCCGGTAGCGACCCGCGGCCTCGACCACGAGCGCCTGGCGGCGCTGGTGTCCCAGGCTCCCGCCATCGTCTTCTCCGCCGACAAGGACGGGATCGTCAACTTCTGCCGCGGCAAGGCCCTGTCCGACGCCGGGGTCGACAGCGACGAGTTCCTCGGTCACCACTACACGCGCTGGAAGCGCATCACCCCCGACATGGTCGAGAACATGGAGCGGGCGTTTCGCGGCGAGAGCTTCGCGGCCACCCTGCGCTTCGAGGGCCGGGTCTACTCCACCCGCTTCGCCCCGCTCGAGAACGCCGCCGGCAGCAACGAGGGCGTGGTCGGCGTCTCCACGGACATCACCGAGCGGGTGCGCGAGGAGAACGAGCGCCGAGAGATCGAGTTGCGCCATCACCAGTCCCAGCACCTGGAGAGCCTGGCGCTGCTGGCCGAGGGCATCGCCCACGATTTCAACGACCTGCTCACCGCGGTGATGGGCAACACCGACCTGGCCCTCGCCAACCTGCCGGGCGACTCGCCGCTGCGGTCCTACCTGGAGCGGATTCGCAAGGCCGCCCTCGAGGGGGCGGAGCTCACCGATCAGCTGCTGATCTACTCGGGCCAGGGCGAGGTCCAGCTGCGCCCTCTCGACGTCTCGGGCCTGGTCGAGGAGTCGCGGCGGCGGCTGGGCAGCCTGCTCGGTCGCGGGGCCGAGCTGCGCTGCGAGCTGGGCCGCGATCTCCCGCCGGTCGCCGCCGACGCCACCCAGATCGCGCGGGTCGTCTCCAACCTGGTGGCGAACGCCGCCGAGGCACTTCCCGAGGGCGGCGGCAGCGTCATCATTCGCACCGGACGAGCCGAGGTCGGAGCGCCCGGACTGCGCGCCTGCGCCGGCGTGGAGCTCGCAGCCGGTGGCTACGTGTTCCTGGAGATCGAGGACAACGGCAGCGGCATCGAGGACGCGGCGCGCGCGCGGATGTTCGACCCCCTGTTCACGACCCGCTTTCCGGGACGGGGCCTGGGGCTCGCCACGGTCCTGGCCATCGTGCGGGCCCACGGCGGCGCCCTCACCGTCCAGAGCGAGAACGGCCGGGGAACCCGCCTGCGGGTCCTGCTGCCCCCAACCACCAGCCCTTCCTCCGAAAGCGAGTCTGCTCCGCTCTGACCGAGCAAGGTACCCGGGCGATCAGACGGGCTGGGTGTCGAGCTTCGAGCCCGTCGCCGTGAGCTCTTGCAGCAACCCGGCATACCTGTGCTGCCGCAGGTTCTGGCGCGCGTTCAGCAGGACAAGGATGACCAGCACCCAGCCGGTAGCTCCCGATGCGCCGGGGTCCTCGAGGCTGCGCCACAGGAACCAACCGGCCAGACCGACGGCGACGATCACACCGAGAATGCTGAGTGGAAGGAAGATGCGCTTGCGGCGGATTGCGTTCGCGAGAAACCGAGACTGTGCTTCGGTCATCGGGTTCGACCCTTGCTGGCTTGGTGGCTGCTCCGGATCGCGGCGGCGCGCCGGCGAGACCGGTTCGGCTGACGTGTTCGCCGCTGTAGAGTAGCCCCATGATCCGACGCGACGAAGGCTCCCCCAACGGGAGCTCCAGATGCGGGCTAGGGCTGGAGCAGCGTCACCTTCCAGCGGGTGTCGTGCCCACTGCGCGTAAAGAGCTCCCGGTGGTGTAGCCGGTCGTCCCTGTGGATCCAGAACTCGATGGCCCGCGGTACGATGCGGAAGCCCATCCAAGCCGGCGGACGCGGGATGGGCTCTCCGCGATAGCGCCGATCGAGGACGGAGCGGCGG
>JAPUKG010000079.1 GCA_027295775.1 Pseudomonadota bacterium | reverse complement strand
TCGGGATGTTCCTTCACCGCGTCGGAGAAGGAGCCGAAGAGGATGCCCTGCTTCTCGAGCTCGTCCTTGAAGGTGGTGGCCACCGAGACGCTGTCGAAGACGGCGTCGACCGCGATCCCCTGGAGTCGCTCCTGCTCCTGGAGCGAAATGCCGAGCTTCTCGTAGGTGCGGAGCAGCTCGGGATCGACCTCGTCCAGGCTTTCCACCTGACTCTGGACCGGCGCCGAGTAGTAGATGATCTCCTGGTAGTCGATCTTCGGGTACGAGACGTTGGCCCAGGTGGGCTCGACCTCCTTCTCGAGCATCTCGAGGAAGCGGCGCAGCGCCTTGAGCCGCCACTCGAGCAGCCACTCGGGCTCCTCCTTCTTGGCCGAGATGAAGCGGACGATCTCCTCGTTCAGGCCCGGGGGCGCCTGCTCGGTCTCGATGTCGGTGACGAAGCCGTACTTGTAGTCCTGCTCGGCCAGCTTGCGCAGATCGGCGTTGGTCTCAGTCATGGTGCACTCCGGGGCCGGTCTCCGAGCGGGGGAGGCGGCCGAGAATCTGCAGGGGTGTGATCTCCGAGGGGAAGGAGGGGTCGATCAGGTCCGCCAGGGTCACCCGCGCGAGCGCCTCCTTCATTACGTCGTTGATGACCTTCCACGGGCCCTTCACCGCGCAGTGGCCCTCGTGCTGACACAGCTGTGGGGCCACGTTGCACTCGGTGATCGCCAGCGGCCCCTCGAGGGCCGCGACCATGTCCGCCACGGTGAGATCCTCGGGGCGCCGCGCCAGCAGGTAGCCGCCCTTGGCGCCGCGCTGGGACTCGAGCAGTCCCTTGCGAGCCAGGGTCTTCAGCACCTTGCTCACGACCGGCACCGGCAGGTCGACCTGCCCCGCCACCTCGCGCGCGTTGTGGGTGACGATCTCGGGCTCGCGGCCCAGGTGGGCCAGGATCACGATTCCGTAGTCGGTGATCTTGCTGAGGCGGAACACGCTGTCGGAGACCTCGGGGATGGACGCCCGAATCATATCGGACTGATTCGGTCCTGTAAATACCGGACCGCATTCGTCCTGTATAATTTTTCCATTTAAATCAGCTATTTGCGGAGATCTACGCAGAGGCGGGCAATGACGAATGGGCGACCAGGACCCGTCCCCTAGTCCGAGAAGCGAAGCAGAGCCGGCTCCTCACCGGCCAGGGCGATCTCGTCGCGGCCGTCGCCGTCCACGTCGACCACCGCGAGGTCGTAGGCGCCGGGGCCCCGCGGCCGCCAGTGCCAGCGCAGGCTGCCGTCCTCGGCCTGCGACGGGACCAGGACGTAGATCCGCTTTCCCCCGGCCGCCACCAGCTCGCGTTTGCCGTCGCCGTCGAGGTCCGCCGCAGCGAGCGCCGAGATGGAGTACTCCGCCGTCTCCACCACCTGCGTCGGAGCGGAAGATGTCCTCGCCGGGCCGCCGACCGACGCAGGTGATCAGGCCCCGTCCCTCGGCCTTGTACTTCCAGTGCCAGCCGTCGCCGTAGCAGACCCGGCGGATCGGCTCGGCGATGCTCCCCAGGTCCACCACTGCGAGGCTCCGCACGCCGCGCACGGACGGAAGTGGGATGCGCTCGCCGCCTGGTCCGGGGCCGAGCGCGTAGACGTCGCCGGGACTCTTGAGCTCGTCTCCGTAGGGGCGACCGACGAAGAGGAGTGGCGACGCGGCCTCCGGCGGAAAGCGACCGGCCGCCAGCTCGCTGCCCATGCGCGTGACGAAGAGCTCCCGCTCCCGCCAGCTGCCGGCCTCGTCCCGCGACGCGAACACGGCGCGGACCTCGTACTTCGAGGCGAAGTACCCGTACAGGATCCCCGCGCCCGCGTCGGGCTCGAGCGCGGTCACCGAGATCGACGAGAACTGCGCCCGGGCCGTGGTCGGGGCGGCCACCTCCTCCTCGATCAGCGTGTCCACCGGCGCGCCCCGGCTGCGGTAGACGACGAGGCGCGCCGGTGCGTCGAGCTTCTCGCGGTGTACGCCCCACCCGACCACCAGGTCGTCGATCCCGTCGCCGTCGACGTCGCCCGACGCCAGCGCCGTGGCCCCGCCGTGGGCGGGGGCCTGCCAGACGACCGCGGCCCCCTGGTCGAAGATGCGGATCACCGCCACGCCCCGGGCGCTGGCGACGGCGATCTCCTGGCGACCGTCGCCGTCGAGGTCGAGCGACGCCACCCGGGCGTTCAGCCCGGCCTGGTAGCCGAGCGGAGTGCGCGTGACGCCAGGTCCCACGGGCGTCTCGGGTCCGAGGTCGAGCGCGATGGGCTCCTGGGGCTCGGTCGGTCGGTCCGGCTCCCCGCAGCCGAACCAGAGCGCGCCCAGGATGGCACCGGCCAGCGCTGCACGGCCCGGAGCACTGCCCAGCACTGCACTTCGATTGGCCGTCATGTTTCCAGGTCTCCGATCCGGGCCAGGGGAAGCAGGAGGGGCTGGCCGTCGTGGTGCCAGCCCAGGGGCGGCGCCTGCATGCGGCCGGCGCGGCAGACGCGCGAGGCCCCGAAGATCGCGAGTGTCTGCGCCAGCGCGTCGTCGTCGCCGAACCCCTCGAGAGCAACGGCGGCCAGGTGCGGTGCCAGGGGAGCGATCGCCTCGAAGAGCGCGCCCGTGTCCGCCACCGGATGGACGTGCAGGAACCGGTGGAGCGGGGCCGGTCTCCAGCCCGCATCCGCTTCCAGGACGACGCTCCACTGGGTGCCCTCGCTTCTGTGCACGGCCGCACCGCGCATCTCGGCTTCGGCGCGCTCCCGGGCGATCGCCGCGGCCGCGGCCGTCTCGATCTCGCCGCGGGGCAGATCCTTCTCCAACGCGCCGAGTGCACCGGCCAGGGCTCCGGCCACGCGCTCGGCGGACCCGGCCTCGGGGTCGACCACATACACGGCGACGGGCGAGAGGCAGCCCAGCTGATCCCAGAGCGCGGTGTCGAGCGCGAGCCGGTCGGCCACGTCGGCCAGCGAAGTGTCCCGCGTGGCGCCGGGGCCGAGCACCGCCAGCGAGCAGCGGTGGCCGTAGGCCACGAGCCGCTGGGAGGGCCGGAGCCGGCCGCGGATGGCCGCGATGGTCTCGTCGGAGCCACTGGCCACCACGCAATCCGCGCGCAGCAGCTCGTTGCTGCAGGCCAGGTCGTCACTCGGGAAGGACACCACCTCCACGCAGTCGCCGAGCTGGGAATCCATCTCGTGGATCGAGTCGGCAACCAGCCGTGCAGTCAGCGGATCGCGCGCGGACGTGCGGGCCAGGACCGGAGAGTGGATCACCAGGGGGAGGAGCAATGCGAGCAGTGTGGGCGTCGGGATCGCCCCGGCCAGCAGCACCGAGGTGAGATCGAAGCCCGCGACCAACGTGGGCGTGCCCGGGCGAACCACGGCCTCGAGCTCGCTTCGCGCCACGTCTCGCAGCGCGGCGCCACTCCAGGGCTCGAGGCCCCGCGCTAGACCCTCGGCCACCACTGGCGCCGTGAAGCCCGTCGCCGCCGGTAGCTCCCGCTCCAGCCGCGCCCGCCAGGGCGATGCCGGGTCGCACCAGCCGTCGACGACGCGGACCAGGGCGTCGAGGGTGCGGCTGGCTGGGCGGCGGCGCAGGGCGGCCCCGGCGTCGCACAGGCGCCGGCGCGCGGCGGCGATCTCGTCGGGACTCAACCCGCCTCCCCCAGCATGGCGTCGGCGGCGATCGAGCAGCCGCGCGCCTCGGCGCCGGGGGCGCGGCCCAGGACCTCGAACCCGTCCGCCACGGTGCGGCCCAGGTCGGCGGTCAGGATCGCCGCCACGCTGCCCGTGTTCGCCAGGTCGTGGATCGCGATCATGCCGGCTTCACCGGGCCCGGCGTCGCGTCCCGTCTCGGGGTCGACGATCCGGACCCGCGCCCAGGGCGGGCCGAGCTTGCGGCGCGGCCGCCCGGGCTCGTTCAGCACCGAGTCGTAGAACTGGCTCCCCAGCTCGGTCATGCCGTACTGGTTGACGATCGAGTCGGTGGCGACGCCAAGCTGCTCTCCGATCCACCCGTAGAGCTCGTCGCGCGAGATCTCGCGCGAGCGGCCCTTGAAGCCCCCGGTCTCCATGACGCGCGAGCCTTCGGGCAGGTCGAACGCGTCGCCCGTCCGCGCGAGCTCGTCGATGCAGTGGACGAAGGAGAACGCCGTGCCGCACAGAGCGACGGGACGTCCCTGGCTGCACGCCAGCTCGAGGGCGTCGCGAAGTGTCTTCGTCTGGAGGACACCCCCGATGGAGTCGTAGCCGCTGTGCGCATCGCCAAGAGTGTCGAGCGCGTGGCCGAACATGTAGGAGAGAGAAGAGTCCGGTGCCTCGCCAGGCGAGGGTGCGAGGACGCGGATCGTCGTCCGCTGGTCCGGCTCGAGCTTCGGGAAGAGGAAGCGGCGCAGCGTCGGCAGAAGCGACGCTTCATAGATCGCGGGATCGTCCAGGCTCAGCTCTCCGCGTCTTTCCGTGGACGTACCGCTGGTTCGGAAGACCACGCGAACGTCCTGCTCCGGGAAGCAGCGCAGGGGCAGCTCCTTGAAGGCGCCGGTGGGAACGGCCGGAATTTCGCGCCACGAGCGGACCGTCGCCGGGCTCGCGCCCAGGCTCGTGCAGTAGCGACCGTACGGCGCACACGCCTCGAACTGGAAGGCGAAGAGGTCGAGGGCGATGCGCTCGAAGCGCGGGTCGTCCGTCCTCCAGTCTCGGCTCCCCATCCACTCGAGCAGCTCCGCCTCGATTGCGCTGCGCGACACCGTCACGAGAGACACTCCGCCAGGACCTCGAGCGCGTCGAGAAGGGTGTCGCGCTCGATCGACAGCGGGGGCGTGATCGAGAGGACGCTGCCGTCGTCCCCGGACGGGAGCACGATCACGCCGCGGCCCAGCGCCTTCGCCGCGGCGTCGGCGGCGCGCGCGCCCGAAGTGCACTCCACGCCCAGCATGAGGCCGAGCCCCCGCACGTCACGGACGGCGTCGCAGCCGGTGAGACGCTGGCGCAGCCAGTCGAGGGCGGCCTCGCCGAGCGCAGCGGCGTTCTCGACGAGCTTCTCGTCGTCGAGAACCGTCAGGGAAGCCAGCGCCGCGGCGCAACCGAGGGGATGGCCGAGGAACGTCTGGGTGTGCAGCGCTTCGCCCTTGGACGCAGGCCACGCGTCCATCACGGCGGCGCGACCCACGCAGGCCGAGATCGGCATCCCCGAGGCCAGCCCCTTCCCCACGCACAGGAGGTCCGGCACCACGCCCTCGTGCTCGCAGGCGAACATGCGGCCGGTGCGCCCGAAGCCCGTGTAGATCTCGTCGGCGATCAGGAGCCAGCCCCGATGGTCGCAGAGCTCACGGAGGGCAGAGAGGAAGCCCTGGGGTGGAACGCGTTCGCCCCCGCGCCCCTGGATGGGCTCGACCACGACCGCGCCCACCGCGCCGCCCCACTCGTCGGCGATGCGCAGGACGTCGTCCGCGTCGCCGAAGCGCGCGAAACGTGTCTGGTGGGCGAGGCGCTCGTCGAAGGGATCCCGGAAGTCCGCGCGCCAGGTCAGGTCCAGCGCGCCCAGCGACAGGCCGTGGTAGCCGCCCTCGAACGCGATCACGCCGGCCCGCCCGGTCTCCAGGATGGCGGTCTTGAGCGCGCTCTCGAGGGCGTCGGACCCGCTGCTGCCGAGGATTGCCCGCGCCGGTCCGCCGCCGGGGAAGCGCCGGCAGAGCGCCTCCAGGAGCTCGACCTTGCACGCCGGAGGGTGGACGTCGCCCATGCCGTGCAGCAGTCGATCGCTCTGCTCGCGGATGGCGGCCGTCACGCGCGGGTGTGCGTGGCCCACGTTGGCGACCCCGAACGCACCGCCCAGATCGACGAAGCGGTTGCCGTCGACGTCCCAGACGTTGGCGCCCTGCGCGCGCTCCCAGAACACGGGCGCGGGCTCCAGACAGGTGACGTTCGCGCTCTCCACGGCGGCGAGCCGTACCGCCAGGGCGCGGGAGCGCGGGCCCGGAATCGCGGTCTGGAGCTCGGGGGCGAGGGAGGGGGTCGTCGTCACCGCGGGATTGTAGCCGCGCGGACCGTCCTCGCGGGCGCTCGCTTCGTTCGGCTCACCCGAGGCGAAGCCTCGGGTGGCCTCACTGCGCGCCGGCCTGCGGCCGGCTTGCGGTTCAGCGAGGGGGTGCGATGGCGGCGAGGGGCGAGCCCTCGGCGTCGCGCGGCGGGTCGATGCCGAGAAGGGTGGCCACCGTGGGAGCCACGTCGAGGGCGGACACGGTTCCGATCCGCGTCCCCGGTGCCACGCCCCGGCCGAGTGCCAGGAAGATGCCGTGCAGATCGGGCTGGCCGTCCGGGTCGTAGCCGTGCCTGCCGGGCTCGAGCCCGGCGAGCCACGCCGCCCGGTACATGGCGGCGCGCGCGGTCCACGACTCCAGGAAGAAGCGGGGCGGCTTGGTCAGGATTACCACGTCGCCGATGCGCGCGGGATGTCGGTAGCGGAGCCTCTCGGGGAGCGTCTCCGCCGTGTAGGCCGTCACGTCCTCCAGGGCGCCGAGGGTCGCCACGGCCCGCTCGAGATCTGCCGCGTCGTCGAGGTAGACGTTCGCCAATCCGCCCGTGGCGAAGAGGCGCGCTTCGATTCCCGCCTCATCGAGCGCGGCCCACGGATCGATCGGGTCCGCCACCGAGACCATCCCGTGATCACTCACGACGATCAGCGTGGTGCGGACCCACGCGTGGCGCTCGTCGAGCCCGGCCAGGAGTCGGGCGAGCTCGCGATCCTGGCTGCGGAGCTGCTCCGTCGTCCGCTCTGCGTCCGGGCCGGCGCGGTGTCCCGCGCTATCGGCGCCGTGCCACCAGCTCATCACCAGGCCGGGGCGTTCGGCCGCCGGGAGGTCCAGCCAGGCGAGGATCTGGTCGACCTTCACGTCTTCACCGATTTCCGAGTCGAAGGGCGACTTCCGGTAGCGGGCGCCCACGCCCTGCCAGTCCGTTTCCGAGCCGACCCAGAAGAACGAGGCGCTGGTCACGCCCTGGCGCTCCGCCGCCACCCAGAGAGGCTCCGCCTCGATCCAGCTGGCGTCGTTCGCGTAGCGGAAGTCTCCGCGCTTCCGGTCGTGGAACTCGTTGGCCACGATGCCGTGGCGGTCCACGGGTGCGCCGGTGGCCAGCGCCACGTGGTTCGGGAAGGTGACCGCCGGGAACACGGGCCGCAGTCTCTCCGCGCGCAGGCCCTCCCGGATCATCCGCTCGAAGGCGGGCAGCCCTTCCCGGTCGATCTGATCGTGGCGCACGCCGTCCATGGAGAGGACGATGACCACCGGGCGCCCGTCGAGGGTCGGCTCCGCGCCGCTGGGCTCCTCTGCTGCGGTCGCGTCGGCCGCGAGCCCCAGGATCAGCAGTGCCGGGACGAGCCGCGCGGCGAATCGTACTACCATCTTCACCGATGATACCCCGGCGCGGTGGTGACAGGAGGCGGCCATGGGCACGAGAACCGTCGCGGCGTACGTCTCCATCGGCTCGAATCTGGGCCATCGAAGCGCGCACCTGATCGCGGCGGTGACTGCCCTCCGGGCGTTGCCGGGTGTGGAGATCGACGCCGCGTCGCGGGTCTACGAGACCGATCCCGTGGGTCCGCCTCCCCAGGAGCGGTACCTGAACGCGGCGCTGCGCGTGCGCACGAGCCTCCCACCCCGCCGGCTCCTCCGGGCGCTCCTGGAGATCGAGCGCGCCCGCGGACGCCGGCGCGCCGGGCGCGACGGCCCGCGCACCCTCGACCTCGACCTCCTGCTCTACGGGGACCGGGTGATCGACGAGCCGGGGCTTCGGGTCCCGCATCCGCGCCTCCACGAACGCGCCTTCGTGCTCGAGCCGCTCTGCGAGATCGCCGGCTCGGTGCTGCATCCTGTGCTGGGAGAACGCGTCGAAGACCTGGCGCGGAAGATGCGGGATCCGCAAGCGGTCCGGCTCTGGACCGAGGAGGAGATATGGCCATCGTCGCCGTGAGCATCTCGCCCGTGGGCGAGGGAGTGAGCGTCTCGCGCTACGTCGCCGAGGCGCTGCGGGTGGTGCGGGCCCAGGACCGGGTCCGCTACCGGCTCGATCCGATGTTCACCACTCTCGAGGGCGATCTCGACGAGACCTTCGCCCTGATCCGCCGCATGCAGGAGGCGGTCTTCGCTCTGGGCGCAGTCCGCGTCGGGACCGTCATCAAGATCGACGACCGCCGGGACCGAGCGGTCTCGATGGAGGACAAGATCCGCAGTGCGGAGGACGGCTGATCCGCGTCCCCGTTGCTCCCGACGGACTAGCGTCCGTCTCGGGCGAGACGGATTCCGCTGAACTGCCAGCGCGAGGCCGGGTAGAAGAAGTTCCGATAGGTGGCGCGAATATGGGAGCGCGGCGTGGCACAGGAGCCGCCGCGCAGCACCATCTGGCTGCACATGAACTTGCCGTTGTACTCCCCGAGCGCACCCTCGGGCGGGCTGAAGCCCGGGTACGATCCGTACGCGCTCTGGGTCCACTCCCAGACGTCGCCGAAGAGCTGGGCCGGGCCGCTCTCCGGATCGCCGGCCGGGGTCGGGACCGGGTGAAGCAGGCCGTTCTCGATGAAGTTGCCCTCGACTTCGGGCACCTCGCTCGCCATCACCTCCCACTCGGCCTCGTTCGGGAGACGCGCACACACCCAGGTGGCGTACGCGTCCGCCTCGAAGTAGCTGACGTGACAGACGGGCTCGTCCAGGCGCAGCTTCCGGAGTCCGGCCAGGGTCATGACCATCCACACCCCGTCGCGCTTCTCCCAGTAGAGGGGCGCGTTCCAGTCCTTGTCGAGGCTGGTCGCCCGGCCGTCGGACAGCCAGAGCTCGGGCCGCTGATAGCCGCCATCCTCCATGAAGGCCAGGTACTCGCCGTTGACGACCGGACGGGAGGCGAACTCGAAGGAATCGAGGAACACCCGGTGACGGGGACGCTCGTTGTCGAACGAGAAGTCCGAGCCCTCGTGGCCGATCCAGCGGGTGCCCGCTTCCCGCCAGTGCCAGCGCAGCGGCTTCACCTCCGCCGGCGCTGTCGACGGCAGATCCCGGTGATAGGCGGGTCGGAGCGGGTTGCACGAGAGCATGTGCTTGGCGTCGGTGAGGATCAGCTCCTGGTGCTGTTGCTCGTGGTGGAGCCCGAGCTCGATCACGTCAGCGATGCCGGCGGGGAGCGGTTCGTTTCGCCTGGGATCGAGCAGATGCATCATCTGCTCGTCCACGTGCTCGCGGTAGCGCAGCACGTCGTGCAGGGGCGGCCGCGAGAGCAGCCCGCGCCGCGGCCTCGGGTGCTGATCGCCGACGCTGTTGTAGTACGAGTTGAAGAGAACCCGGAACTCCGGGTGGAAGCAGCGATAGTTCGGGTCGATGGCTTCGAGGACGAAGGTCTCGAAGAACCAGCTGGTGTGCGCCAGGTGCCACTTGGCGGGGCTGGCGTCCTCCATGGACTGGACGGTGCAGTCCTCCTCTGACAGCGGCTCGCGGAGCCGGCTCGTCGTAGCTCTCACCTCGCGGTACTGCTCGCCCAGTGAGTGAGTCGCGGACTCCGATCCCATCCGTCATCCCCTTGCCTGCGGTGTCTTCACACCACGGCGTGTGATCTTTTCACAGATCCGGCGCCAGTTCCACCGTGCCGTTCCGTCCGAGCCACAGATCCTCGTAGCTGCGGATCATCCGCTCCGTGGAGAAGCGCTGCTCGACGGTCTTTCGGGCGCGCTCGGCCACGAGTCGCAGGTCGCCCGCCCCGAGCGCCATTACCCGCTCGATCTGTCCGGCGAGGTGGGCGGCATCCCCGGTGCGGAAGACGAACCCGTTCTCGTCGTGGGTCACGATCTCGTCGTTGTCCGAGGCCTCGGACACGATCGAGATGCCCCCGCACGCCATGTTCTCGATCAGCACATTCGGGAGACCCTCCCAGCCGGAGGCCAGGACCATCGCGTCTGCGGCGCGGTAGTGGTCGGCGACGTCGTCGAGCATGCCCGGGAACGCGCAGCGATCGGCGAGTCCCCGCTCCTCGACGAAGCGGGACACCTCCGCCGCGTAATCGTCCCTTCCCTTTCGCCCGACGCACACGAAGCGGATCCGCCGGCCGGTGCGCTGGCACAGGCGATCCACCGCCTCGAGCGTGCACAGCAGGTTCTTCTGGGGCGCCACCCGACCCACCGAGAGGATCACGAACTCGTCTGCCTCGAAGCCGAGGGATTGCCGCAGCTCCTCGCGCTCCAGATCGTCCGGAGGAGAGAAGTGATCGACGTCGAGCCCGTTCGGGACCAATCGGATCCGCTCCGCTCGGATGCCGCAGTCGCGGATCAGGTGACGCCGGATGCCCTCGGAGTTGACGGTGATGGCCCGGCACATTCCCTGGAACAGGAACTCCGAGAGCCGCGCCGAGAGCGGGAGGCGCACGTTGCGGATCGAGCTGTAGAGCGGGGGGTGCCTGCGGCCGGCGCAGGCCAGGTACAGCATGCGGTTGGCGCCGACGTTGAACGACTGGACGAGATCGGGCTTCTCCCGGTCGATGACCCGGACCAGGTTGCGCACGAGGCCCCAATAGCCCTCGTCTCGGGTCTGCTTCAGCTGGTAGACGCGGGCCTCGCGGTAGATGCGGTGGTCGAAGACACGGCGGTCTCCCTCGACGACATAGAAGGGATCGAAGCGGGAGCGGTCGAGCCCGTAGAACAGCTGGAGCATCTGCCGGACCGCGCCGCTCAAACGCAGGGTCCGGTGGAAGAAGAGGACCTTCGTCTTGCGCACCATGGAGAGACGTTACCGTCGAGCGGTGGCGTGTCGAAAGCGCCTCCAAACGGCGCTTTGGAAGCGACACCAAAACCCGTCACTCAGCGGGGCCCCACGGGGAAATCGGTCTGGAACAATTCCAATTTCTCTATTTATCTAGGGTAGTTACAATCCTTCATCGAGGGTGCCGAACGCGTCTTCGCATGGGCTCCTTCTGCTATGCTGCTCGCCCCTAACGAGGAGCTTTCGCGGGCTCGGTTCACCCCCCCGCCCGACGCGAAGATGAAGGACAAGGACCGCTACTGGGATTGCCTGGACCAGGCAATGGAGGCCTCGCACGGGGGCCGAACCGACGAAGCCATGGCCTGGCTGGAAGAGGCGCTGCGGGCCCACCCCGAGGGCGCCGAGGCCCACAACGGGCGCGGCGAGATCCTCTGGGACGAAGACGCGGTCGACGACGCCCTCCGCGAGTTCGAGAAGGCCATCGCGGCCGACCCCAAATTCACCGCCGCCCACCTGAACCGGGCGGAGATCTTGATCGAAGAGCTCGGCGAATTCGAGCACGTGCTCGAGGTTTGCGACGAGCTACTGGCCGGGCGGCCGGAGCTGCCGCGCCCGGACCGCAGCCTCCAGGCCGAGATCTACTACCTGAAGTCGAAGGCGCTCTTCTATCTGGACGACCTGGGGGGCGCACTCTTCCTGGTGCGGCGCGCCATCAAGGCGGGCGGCGACCAGCCGGTCTATCGGGCTTTCGAGGGACAGATCCTGTTCGAGCTGGGCCGCTACGAGGAGGCCCGACGGGTCCTCGAGCACGCAGTGGCCCTCGATTCCGAGTCCCCCCACGCCGTCTACCACTTCGCACTGGCCCAGGAGCGCGCAGGCGATCCCGAGGAAGCACAGCGCGCCTTTGCCCAGGCCAACTCGCTGGATCCCCAGCACTATCCGCTACCGGAGGTGGTGGATGACGAGGTCTTCCGGGGGGCGGTGTCCGAGGCGCTGGCGAACCTGCCCCGCTCGATTCGCGACTACGTGGAGAACGTGCCGGTCCTGGTCGAGGACTTCCCGAGCGTGGAGATGGTCGAGAGCGAGAACGTCTCGCCCCAGATCCTCGGCATCTTCGTGGGCGTTCCGCGCACCGAGGCGTCGGTCAGCAGCCAGCCTCCCGATCTCGACCGGGTGATGATCTTCAAGCGCAACCTCGAGAAGATCTGTAGCGATTCCGAGGAGCTGATCGAGCAGATCCAGATCACGGTCCGCCACGAGATCGGCCATTACCTGGGTCTGGACGAAGACGACATGGAGCGGCTCGGGCTGGCCTAGGCAAGCCCGCCGCAGGCGGGCCCCCGCTAGACTAGGGGTACCCCATGCCCTCCCTCGTCGAACGGCTTCGCAGCATCGTTGGGGACGAGGCGTGCCTCGCCCGGGCCGAGGAGCTCTTCGTCTACGAGTGCGACGGGCTGACGCTGGATCCCGTGCGGCCCAGCGCGGTGGTGCTGCCCCGGGACACGGAGCAGGTCGCGTCGGTGGTCCGCGCCTGCCGCGAGTTCGGTCAGCCCTTCGTTCCCCGCGGCGCTGGGACCGGTCTCTCGGGCGGCGCCCATCCGACGCCTGGTGCGGTGATCGTCGAGTGCTCGCGCATGGACCGGATCCTCGAGGTCGACGCGGGAAACCGGATCGCGCGGGTCCAGCCCGGCGTCGTGAACGCGGACCTGTCGGTGGCGGTGGCAACCCACGGTCTCTTCTACGCCCCGGACCCGTCGAGCCAGATGGCCTGCACCATCGGCGGCAACGTCGCCGAGAACGCGGGCGGTCCCCACACCCTGAAGTACGGGACCACGACCAACCACGTGCTCGCCCTGGAGCTGGTCCTGCCCGACGGCGCCGTGTCCCGGCTGGGCTCGGCCACGGGCTTCGCCCCGGGCTACGACCTGGTGGGCGCCGTGGTGGGCAGCGAGGGCACCCTCGGCATCGTCACCGAGGTCACCGTCCGGCTGACGCCGATTCCGGAGGGCGTCGAGACGCTGCTGGGGATCTTTCCCGACGTGGTCAGCGCGTGCCGGGCCGTGGGTCGTGTGATCCGGTCCGGCCTCGTTCCCGCCGCCCTGGAGATTCTGGACCAGCGCACGATCCGGGCCGTCGAGGACAGCGTTTACGCGGCGGGGCTGCCGCGCGACGCCGGCGCGGTGCTGGTGGCGGAGCTCGACGGCGCCGCCTGCGCGCTGCCGGCCCAGGTGGAGAAGGTCCGCGCGATCATCGGCGAAGAGGGCGCCAGCGAGGTCAGGGTGGCCCGGGACGAGCAGGAGCGGGCGCTCTTCTGGAAGGCGCGCAAGGGCGCGTTCGGCGCCATGGGTCGGCTGGCCCCCGACCTGTACGTGCACGACGCGGTGGTGCCGCGGGCCGTCCTCCCCGAGATCCTGGCCACGGTGTGCGAGATTGGGGACCGCCACGGCGTCACTCTCTCCAATGTCTTCCACGCCGGGGACGGGAACCTCCACCCCAACATCTCGTTCGACCGCCGCGACCCGGACGAGCTCCGCCGGGTGATCGCCGCGGGCACCGAGATCCTCGAGGCCTGCGTGCGCGTCGGCGGGGTGATCACCGGAGAGCACGGGATCGGCACCGAGAAGCGCGACTTCATCGGCCTGGTCTTCAACGAGGCGGATCTCGACGCCATGAAGCGCGTGCGCGACGCGTTCAATCCAGATGGCGTCTGCAACCCGGGCAAGATATTCCCGACCACCCGCTTCTGTGTGGAGTCGAACCCGAAGGCCCGCGGCTACGATCGCGTTCCCCTGGCATGAGCGCGCTGGGCGAGGAGCTCCGCGAGGCGTTGGGAGCCGAGTCGATCGTCGAGCATCCCCCGGTCGAGTGGGACGGGCACAAGCTGGAGTTGACCTTCCGCCCGCCCGACGGAGATCGGCTGGCGAAGGGCCTGGCCCTGCTCTCCGAGCGCGGTCTCGCCGCGCTCGTGCGGGGCGGGGGCACGCGCAGCCATTGGGGGAACCGCGCCGAGCGCGCCGATTTGATCCTGTCGACCGAGGCCCTGACGGGAATCGACACCCTGGACACTGAGGACGGCGTGGTCCACGTGGCTGCGGGGACGCGACTGGACGAGGTGCGCGCCGCCGCCAATTCCGGGGGCTGGGAGCTTCCACTCGATCCGCCCGGCGAGGGTACGACCGTGGGCGGCGCGTTGTCGGCCGCGGCCATCGGACCGCGCCGCCTGGGGTTCGGCCCGCCGCGCGATTGCGTGCTCGGGCTGGAGGTGGCCCTCGCGAGCGGCGAGCGGACGCGCTGCGGAGGCCGGGTGATGAAGAACGTCACCGGCTACGACCTGGCGAAGCTCTACACCGGCGCGTTCGGAACACTCGGTGTGATCGAGCGGGCCTGGCTTCGGCTGCGGCCCCTTCCCGCGTCGCTCGAGGTACGCGTGGCCGAGGTGCCATCCTCCGTCGACCCCTTCGCCCTGACCCTCGAGCTGGCCCGGCGCACCACGACGCGGGTGGCGGCACTGGTGGGTCCGGGGCCGGCGGAGCGCATCGGCTCCGGCTGTCTGATCGAGGAGGGCTGGGTGCTGGTGGCCGAGTTCGCGGGAGACTCGCCCGCCACCGAGCGCGATCTCGAGTGGCTGGAAGGACGGGTGGACGCGCTGCCCGCCGACGCCGACGTCGTCGGCGGCCTGAGGCGCATCCAGGGCGCGCCCGTCGCACCCCCCGGCCTGCGCGCGCGGATCGCGGTCCTGCCGTCGGCGCTGCCCGAGACGTGCGCCGGGCTGGAAGCGAGCGATCTGGAGCTCGTGGTCCACCCGGGTCTCGGGCTCGTGTACGTCGAGAGCCACGCCGACCTGGACGGCTCGCTCGGCGCGGTGGACGGCGCCGCGGCTCGGGGGTGCGGGAGCGCAATGTACGAGTCGCTCCCGTCGCAGGCGCGCGCGGGACGGGACGTCTTCGGTGCGTCCCCGGACGTCGTGCCCCTCATGCGCGCGCTGAAGGAGCGCTTCGATCCCACCGGAACCCTCAATCCCGGCCGCTTCGCGGGAGGGCTGTGATGGCGGAGCCGGTCACCGGCCTGCCCTCCCAGGTCTACACGCGCAGCCTCGCCTGCGTCCACTGCGGTCTGTGTCTGAGTGCGTGTCCCACCTATCGCGTGACCGGTCGCGAGACGTCGTCGCCCCGGGGCCGGATCTATCTGATGCGCGGTGTCGCCGAGGGCCGAATCGAGCTCGGCGAGCTTCTGGCCGAGGAGGCCTACCTGTGCCTGGGCTGTCGGGCCTGCGAGACCGCCTGCCCATCCGGCGTGGAGTTCGGCGCCATGCTCGAGGAGACCCGTGCCGCCGTCGACGAGGCCGGGCTGCGCGGCGGTCTCCAACCGCGTCTCGAGCGGATGATCCTGCGCCAGGTGGTGCCGCATCGCCGCCGGCTGCGGCTGCTGATCGGCCTGCTGGCCCTGGCCCAGCGCACCCGGATCGACCGCGTCGCCAGCCTGCTCCTGCCCCGGTCCCTGCGCGCGCTCCTGCCCGAGATTCCGGCGCGCGCCGACCGGCGACAGCCGCCGGAGCGGATTCCCGCGGAAGGAGAGCAGCGCGGGCGCGTGGCCTTCCTCACCGGCTGCGTCATGCCCGAGATCTTCGGGTCCGTGAACGCCGCGACGTTGCGGGTGCTGTCGCGCAACGGCTTCGAGGTGGTGGTCCCTCGCGACCAGACCTGCTGCGGTGCGCTCCAGGCCCACGCGGGCGATCTCGATTTCGCCCGCGGGCTGGCCCGGCGCAACGCCGCGGTCTTCGAGGCGGCGGGCGTCGACGCCATCGTCGTGAACTCGGCCGGCTGCGGCGCCGCCATGCGCTCGGCCGAGCACTGGATCCCCGGCGAGGGCGCGAGCTACGCCGGGAAGGTGCGAGACGTGTGCGAGCTACTCGACGAGGTGGGCTTGCGGCCCCTCACCCATTCCATCCAGGGGCGCCTCTGCTACGACGATCCGTGTCACCTGATTCACGGCCAGGGGGTGTCGGCTGCGCCGCGACGCCTCCTCGAGCAGATCGACGGCATCGAGCTGGTGCCCCACGCCGACGCGTCGAGCTGCTGCGGCGCCGCGGGCACCTACAACCTCACGCACCGGGAGATGTCCCAGCAGGTGCTGGAGCGGAAGATGGACGCCCTGGCCGCGGCGGATCCAGACCTGATCGCCACCGGCAATCCCGGCTGCCTGATGCAGCTCCGAGCGGGCGTGCGCCTGCGCGGCATGCGCGCGCGCGTGGTGCACCCCGTCGAGCTCCTCGACCAGGCCTACCAGAACCCGCACGGCTAGCAAGGCCGGCTAGCGGTAGAGGAAGGCGTCCGGGGTTTCCCTGGGCTGGCGCCAGCGGGGGTAGGCGCCGATGCTGAGGTCGAGGAACGACCCCGTGACCACCAGGTCGAAGGGCAGGATGGAATCGCGGCCGCGCACCATCCCGTAACGCTCCCGCATGCCCTCGAAGACGTAGGTGGACTGGGCCGAGGGCCGCCGGTCCAGATCCTCGGTGAGGCCGAGCCGCGCCCGCTCGAAGTAGAGGTCGCGTTCGGGGTCGGGGGCGAGCTCATCGTCGGGATCGATGCGCGCGTTGCGCAGAGTCGTCTCCTCCAACATCGCCGCGCATCGGGCGAGACGCTCGCTGGACACCTCGTGCCTCACCTTCACGGGCGCGTTCTCCTCATCGCCACTCTCGTCCACCAGGTTGAACTCCACCACCCGCCCGCCCAGGAAGGTCACGCCGGTGGGATGGAGCTCGCCGTTGTAGAGCTCGCCGTCGAGCAGCGCGGGGCGCAGACCCAGACCACCGGTGCCGGCGATCTGCGGGTTCTCCCGCAGGAACTGCCGGGTCATGCGGATCCGTTGCGGCGAGGCGAGCTTCACCTCTTCGCGGGCCAGGATCCCCGCCATGTAGCCAGCGTCCGAGTCCGGGTACTGGCGAACCACGTCGCGCAGCACGGTGTTGCGCAGGTCCGGCCGGTCGATCCGGTCGGCGGCCTGCAGGCCCAGCTTCGCCGTCTCCTCCACCAGCTCGCGCCGGCTCTCGGGATCGAAGCCGGGCTGGAAGTCCGCCAGGCGGAGCGCCGCCGGCCAGTTCTTCTGGCTCTTCTCGTACTCGAAGAGCCACTCGATGAGCTCGCGGGAGTGCTGGCCGTCGGGGTGGAGGGCCAGGTACCGGTACCCGGCCACGGCCGCCGGACCCTGGAAGTCGGGTCGATCGCGGAGGCCCGTGAGGAGGAAGCGGACCGGAGTGGTGATCACGGTCTGCGCCACCGCGGGCAGGTCGAGCAGGTAGGCGAGCGGCCTCGGCAGCTTGCGGTAGCGCGGTCCGCTGGCCCAGCGGCCAAAGATCTCCACCAACGCCGAGCGGGACCGTCCTCGGCGCTTCCGCTCCACGTAGCTCCCGTAGGGATTCTGCCAGGAGCTCTCGTCGAGCGCGGCCGCGTAGCGGGCCATGTTGGAGCGGCGCGGGCTTCGCTCCGCCAGGTCCGCGATGTTCTCCCAGCTGCGCGATTCGTAGCCCGACTCGTACTGTGCCAGCGCCAGCACGAAGTCGCTCTCGTCGCGCAGCTCGGGCCCCGGCGCGGCTCGGCGCAGCGCCCGCGTTTCGCGCACGAGCTCTCGCGAGTCCACCAGCAGCGACTCCACCAACGCCCGGGTCTCCTCCGGGGCGAGCGCCAGGTCTCGAGGACCGTCTTCGGCCGCCGCCAGGCTGCGCGCGCGGAGCTCGTCGCGGCGGGCGATCTGCGCGTCGGCTTCCTCGAGGACGCGCTTCGCCTCCTGGTTGCCGGGCGAGCTCAGGAGGGCGTGCTCCGCCAGCACCGAGGCCAGCTCGGGCTGATGCGCGTCGAGAGCGACGTGCGCGCGCTCGAGGGTGCGCTTGCGGCGCAGCTTGCGGAGCTTGGCCTCGGACTTCTCGACCTTGCGGGCGATGTCCGGAACCTCGGGCGCGTGGGGGTGGGCTGCCAGGAAGCGCTTGCGGTGCACCAGCGCCTGGCGCTCCTGCACCGTCATCCCGGTTCGCTCCCACAGACCCGCCGCGAAGTGCACCACCGCCATGGAGAGCTGATAGGGCGCCATGGCGACGCCCGTCACGAGCGAGCGGCCCAGCGGCGCTGACACCGAGTTGAAGACGTGGGCGAAGTAGATCTGCCGGGTGTCCCAGGTGCGCTTCCTCGCCAATCGGAGAGGGTCGTCGTTCACGGCACGCCGAAGGCGCTCGCGCAGGCCGGCATCGAGGTCGGCGCGCAGCAGCAGCCGGGCCGACGCCCGCCGGTACGCGATGGGGTTCTCGAGGGAGGAGTTCACCAGGTTGAGTGCGTGGGGCACGATCGGACGGCCTTCCGTCGGGTTGTGCAGGCCCAGGACCTTGGGTCGCACGCGCGGTCCCCTCCTCCGATTGCGGGCCTCGGCTTCCTCCCTCTCGAGGCGCGAGCGCTCGGCCTCGGCCGCGTAGAGCTGGTCCAGGGCCCGCTCCATTGCCGGGGTGTCGCCGGCCAGCGCCGCCTCGGCCAGGTGCGCGGCCGCGGCGTCGGACTCGTCGGGCGGGTGGGGGACGGGACGCGCCAGGGGCTCTAGCAGGGAAGCGGTGGGAATCGCGGTGGGCGTCCGGCATCCCGCGGACACCAGCGCGAGGGTCAGGGCGGCGACCGTCGCGGCCGCCATGGTTGCGCGCCAGCTATTGGGAGAAGCGGCCACTGTCCACCCGCAGTGTGAAGGCCAGAAAGGCCTCGAAGCGCCGAGCTGCCTCGAGCTTCTCCGGAGAGCCGTCCCGGCTGGCCACCGTCTGGTAGAGGCGCGAGGCCGACTCGACCAGCTCGTGGAAGCTCGGTGGGTCGAAGCGCAGGCTGTGGGGCGGGTTCGCTTCGACGTACTCCTCGGCCAGGTCAGCGTAGAGGTCGGCCAGGTCGATGACGTGCCGGTTGTACTCCTTGCTCGCCGCGTGCCGCATGATCACCCGCTGCGCCTCCGCAATCGCGCGCACCTGGCCGCCGGGAAGCGCGTGTCGGAGCGCGGCGAAGTAGCGAGCCCGCGCCACGTCGGTGCGCTCGATCTCCTCCTTCACGATGAAGCCGTAGTGCACGGGCACCTTCTTGCCCGCGCGGTCGAGCAGGTCCGTCAGCCGGCGCTCCCGCTCGTCCCACCCGGCGACCGCGGCCTCGGCGTCGAGCGGCAGTGCTGCCTCCGCGGAGAGGGGGTCGACCAGGTCCGGGCCGAGGGCTGTCGCGCGGTGAAGGTCGTCGCAGAACACGGCCGCCTGCCGGGCCGGCTCTTGCAGCACGCCCTCCCGTGTCGCGGCGGAGCGGTAGTGCTGAGCGGCCAGGTCGTAGCCGCGCAGCCGCTCGAGAGCGCGTCCCTTGGCGAATGCCATCGATGCGTCCAGATGGCCCGCCCGAAGGTGACCGGCGTGCAGGTGCTCCATGTTCTCGAGCCGCAGGAGCGACGCCCGGTACACGTTTCGGCCCGTGAAGTCGGTGGGGGGCGGAAACCGGTAGGTGTCGTCGGAGATGTGCCGGCGCAGCACCGCGATCACCTCGATGACGCTCTCGGTAGGGCCGTAGATCGCTTCCTGTTTCTTCCGCTTGGCCGTGGCGCAGCCGGCCGACAGGGTGACCGCGACGAGCACCGCGGTGGCGAGGCGGGCGCGGACGGCCTGGTGCGGGACCACCGTGCTAGCTCGTCCGCTCGCCGGAGGAGCGCTTCCTGCCCCGCCGCTTGCGGCCGGCGGCGCCCTGGGAGCGGGACCGATTCCGCGACACCACCGCGTTCAGCATCTTCTCCGTGGCGATCACGGCAGCCAGGATCTGGTCCGAGTCCACCCCGATCGTCAAAAAGTTGTCGTCCGCCGAGCCGACAACGCCACCACCGCCGCGAGAGCTGGCCGTTTCGCCCTGCCAGGTGATCGCGGTCTCGACCAGCGCTGTGGTGCGGCCTCCCGGCGGGATGCGGACCCGGAAGTCCACGAGTCGGGGCACTTCGATCCCGAACGCGCGCACCGCCTTCTTGATCGCGTTCATGAAGGCGTCGTAGCCGCCGTCGCCGGAGGCTTCGGCGTGCCGCGTCTCGCCCAGGTAGGTCACCGACACGTCCGCGCTCGGCGTCTCGTCGTTGCTCACCAGCACCCGGTACCGGTCCACCCGCACCAGCTGGGTGTCCGGCGTCTTCAACAGGTCGGCGATGATGTAGGGGAGATCCTCGGGCACCACGGTGTGCTTGCGGTCGCCGAGCTCGATGACCCGCTGCAGCAGGGCGTCGCGCACGTCTTCCGGCAGCTCGATCCCGAGGGCCTGCAGGTTGTGGTCGACGGAGGCCTTGCCCGACAGCTTGCCCAGGGCGTAGCGGCGCGATCGCCCGAAGCGCTGGGGCGCGAGCCGGCTCGTGTACAGGTCGGCCTTCATGTCGCCGTCGGCGTGGATGCCCGCGGTCTGGGTGAAGACGTCTCGACCCACCAGGGGGCTGTTCCCCGCCAGATCCTTGCCGCTGAAGGTCTCCACCATCCGTGAGACGGCGGAGAGGCGAGCCTCGTTCACTCCCGTCTCGAAATCGGTGTGGTCGTGGATGGCGGTCACCACCTCCGCCAACACGGTGTTTCCCGCCCGCTCGCCCATGCCGTTCACGCTGGTGTGGACCCCGCGCGCGCCGGCCCGGACGGCGGCCAGGCAGTTGGCCGTGGCCAGCCCGTAGTCATTGTGGGCGTGGAACTCGAAGTCCACCTCGGGCCAGGTCTGGGTCATGAGGCCCACGGTGCGGGTGGTGTCGTCAGGGGAGAGGACGCCGAGCGTGTCCGGCAGGTAGATCCGCGCCACCCGCAGCTCGCGCAGGAGCTGCACCATGGAGAAGACGTAGTCGAAGGACTCTCTCACCCCGTTCGACCAGTCCTCCAGATACGCGTTGACCACCATGCGCTTGCGCCGCGCGTAGCGGATGGTGTCGTCCACCCGCTTGCGGTGCTCCTCGGGGCTCATCAGGAGCTGGCCGCGGCAGTGCTTTTCGGAGCCCTTGACCAACAGGTTCATCACCTTGCCGCCGACATCGGCGATCCAGTTCACCGATGCGCTGGCGTCGCAGTAGCCCAGGATCTCCACGCGCTGCAGCACGCGGGCCTTGCGCGCCCAGCGGGTGACGAGAGCGGCGGCCTCGCGCTCTCCCTCGGAGACCCGGGTCGAGGCGATCTCGATGCGATCCACGTCCACGTCGCGCAGCAGCAGGCGCGCGAGCTGGAGCTTCTCCTCGGGGGAGTAGGAGACGTCCGGGGTCTGCTCGCCGTCTCGGAGGGTCGTGTCCATCACGGCGATGTGACGGGCTTCACGACGGGCTTCACGGTTGGAAACTGTCATCGTCGTCCTCTGAATCCACTTGCGAATTCAGGCCGGGGACGCCAGGACTCCGCGCTGCCGGGGGGCTCGAAAGACCGAAGGCCGCGGGGTCGGACTCCCGCGGCCTCTCGGATCGGCCGTCGTCGCGCTAGGCGGGGCCGGATCCGGACCGCGGGCCCGGAATGCCGATGGTGATCCCCACGATGGCGCTGGCCTCGATCATGGTCGGCGAGGTTACCGGGGGGCCCAATCCTTGTCGAGGAGCGCTCCCACAGGTGGGCGGCGGGTCCGGCTATCCTTGCTGCTCGTGGCCGAGCCCCCGGAGTACGAGCTCGAGATCGGTCCCCTGGACCGCGGACGGCGGGTGGACCAGTTCCTGGCCCGGGGTCTCGGCGCGTCCCGCTCCCAGGTGCGGCGGCTGCTGGCGGGGGGTGCCGTGGCCCTCGACGGGCGGACCCTCTCCCCCGCCGACAAGGGCGCGCCGCTGCCCAGCCGGGGGACGATCCGGGTGGAGGGCTTCCGTCCGCCCGGGGATCAACGCGCCCGGCCCTGCCCCGACCTCCCCCTCCAGGTCCTGGCGCGGGGTGCGGGCTGGCTGGCCCTGGACAAGCCCGCCGGGGTCGCGGTCCACCCGCTGTCCGAGCCCGAGACGGGCACACTGCTGAATGCGGTGATCGCCCGGCATCCGGAGATCCACGGCGTCGGGGAGGGAGGGCTGCGCAGCGGGATCGTCCACCGCCTGGACGTCGACACCTCGGGCGCACTGCTGGTGGCCACCGAGGAGCCCGCGTGGCAGCGGCTGCGCGCGGCCTTCCGCGAGCACCGCGTCACGAAGGTCTACCGGGCGCTCGTTCTCGGCGCGTTCGAGCGCGAGGAACACCTCGAGCTGGGACTGGTGGTGGCGCGTCACCGGCCCGCGCGCGTGCGCGTCGTCGACGCGCGGGAGGCGGATGCGGATCCCGACGTGCGCGTGGGCACCCTGGACGCCCGGCCCCTCGAGCTGCTGGACGGCGCGACCCTGGTCGAGGTGCGGCCTCGCACCGGCTTCCTCCACCAGATCCGCGCCAGCCTCGCCCACCTCGGCCATCCCGTCGCTGGGGACCGAACCTACGGGCCCGCCTCGGATCCCACCGGCGCGACTCGGCACCTCCTGCACGCGGCGCAGGTCGCGTTCGAAGAGGTCGCCGCCGAGAGCCCCGATCCGGAGGATTTCCGCTCCCACCTCGAGCAGCTGCGCCACTAGCGCGCAGCGAGCGGGTGAGGATTGCGGGCTAGAATCTCTGGCGATGCGCGTTCTCGTCGTCGTGGCATCCCAGACCGGGAGGACCGCCCGCATGGCCGACGCCTGCGCCGAGGGTGCGCGCCAGGCCGGTGCGGAGGCGCTGGTGGTGAAGGCCGAGGACGCCGGCATCGAGGACGTCGACGCCACGGACGCGCTGATCCTGGGCTCTGGCGTCCACATGGCCGGCGTGGAGTCGTCCATGAGCGCGTTCCTGGAGCGCACGGCGCCGCGCTGGCTGGAGGGACGCTGGGTGGGCAAGCTCGGCGCCGCGTTCGGCTCCGCCGGGGCGGGCGGGCGCGGCGGAACCGAGCTCGTGCTGCTCTCCATGCTCGCCACCCTGGCAGAGCACGGCATGTTGATCGTGCCCATGCACAACCGGCTGGAGGGCTACTCGAGCGGTGGCTCTCACTGGGGCCCGGTGGCGTGGACCAGCCCCCGAGACGGCGAGCCCGGCCCGACCGACCGCCATCTGGAGGCCGCACGGTCCCACGGTCGATGGGTCGCCGAGTGCACTGCCCGCTGGCTCGCCGGCCAGGGCTAGCCCGAGCGCGCTCGGCCGCTCTCGGCCTACGGCACGCGGATCAGGGTGAGGCCGTCCGACACGGGCAGCATCACCTTCTCGACCCGATCGTCCGCTGCGACCCGATCGTTGAACGCGCGGATGGCGTCGGTGCCGCGGCCGTGCGCTCCGGGATCGACGACGCTGCCGCCCCACAGGACGTTGTCCACCAGGATCAGTCCTCCGGGCCGGATCCGCGGCAGGAGCTCCTCGTAGTAGGCTTGGTACCCGTCCTTGTCCGCGTCGATGAAGGCGATGTCGGTCTCGCGCTCCAGCGGCAGCGACCGCAGCGTATCGAGGGCGGGGCCGATCACGAGCTCGATCTTGTGATCGACGCCCGCCTTCTCCCAGAAGCGTCGCGCGATCGCCGTGAACTCCTCGCTCACGTCGCAACACAGGAGCCGCCCGTCCTCCGGAAGCCCTCGGGCCAGGGCCAGGGCCGAGTAGCCGGTGAAGGTGCCCACCTCGATGGCGCGGCGGGCGCCGATCGCGCGGCACAGGAGTGTCATGAATGCACCCTGCTCCGGGGCGATCTGCATCCGGGCCGCCTCTCCCAGCCGGCTGCGGGTCTCCTCGATGAGCTCCCTCTGGATCGCGTCCGGCGGCGTGCCGTGCGCCACCAGGTATTCGTGGAGCTCGGGCGTCAGCTGGATGGACTTGGGTCGGTCGGTCAAAGCGCTTCCCTTCGCCAGCGTCCCTCTTTACTCTGATGCGACGCAACTGAAAGTCAACGGGAATCGGGGCATGGGAACGACGGTCGGGCTGCTTCACCCGGGAGAGATGGGGGCGAGCGTGGCTGCTGCCCTGGCCCGGGCTGGGAGCGAGGTGCTGTGGTCGTCCGAGGGCCGGAGCGCAGCGAGCCGCGCCCGCGCCGACAGCGCCGGTCTGGAGGACGCCGCGGACCTGGGGGCGTTGCTCGAGCGAAGCCAGCTGGTCGTCTCGGTCTGCCCGCCCGACGCGGCGCTCGAGCAGGCGCAGGCCGTGGCGAAGCGCGGCTTCGCGGGCATTTACGTCGACGCCAACGCCGTGTCTCCCGCGACCGCGCGGGAGATCGGGGAGATCGTCAGGTCCGGGGGCGCTCGCTTCGTGGACGGTGGGATCATCGGCCCACCGGCAGTGGCTCCGGGATCGACCCGGCTCTATCTCTCGGGAGACGGGGTGCGCGAGGTCGCCGCCCTGTTCGCGGCGGGCCCGCTCGAGGCGATCCCGATCGATGGGCCGGGAGGCGCGGCCTCCGCCCTGAAGATGTGCTTCGCCGCGTACACCAAGGGGACCTCCGCCCTGCTGCTGTCGATCCGCGCCCTCGCGACCTACGAGGGAGTGGACGACGCCATCGTCGCCGAGTGGGCGCGCTCGATCCCCGAGCTCCCGGCGCGCTCCGAAGGCGCGGCGCGGGGTACGGCGCGCAAGGCGTGGCGCTTCATCGGAGAGATGGACGAGATCGCGGCGAGCTTCGCCGCTGCGGGCCTTCCGGACGGGTTCCACCGGGCGGCCGGAGAGGTCTACCGCCGGCTCTCCCGATACAAGGACGCCGCCGAGGCGCCCGACCTGGCAGAGGTCGCCCGGCTGCTCCTCTGCGAGGACGTTGAGGGAGGAAGCTCGTGAGCCAGATCCTGCTCC
>JAPUKG010000078.1 GCA_027295775.1 Pseudomonadota bacterium | reverse complement strand
TGCGCGCCGAGCTGCAACACGCGGCCCTGTCTCCCGAGCAGTGCGCCCGCTTCGACGAGGGCACCTTGGTCGAGCTCTTCGAGCGCTCGGGCGGGCTGCCCCTCCGGGTCGACCACGAGGCGGCCGCCCTGCTGCGCGAGGATTTCGAGCTGGGCCAGGGGGGGAGCCGGAGCCTCTCGCTCGGCGCGCAGATCGTGTCCGTGGGCGGCGCCGGATCCGAGGAGGCGCTTCCCCGCGACCCGGACCCACCGGCCGGTCCGCTCCACGCCCTCGGCGACCTACAGGCCGAGGTGGCCGGTCCTCCGCCCGAGCGCCGCCCGGCGCCTCCGTTCTCGCGACCGCGCCGCCGTGCCGTCGAGTCCGCCTGGGTTCAGCTCGGGCTCGCCTTCGTGGCGGGGATCGCGGTGACGATCGGCATCGGCACGCTGGGCGGCTCGGAGCCGGCGCAAGTGGCAGTGGCACCGCAGCCGGAGGCCCAGGTCGATATTCCGATCCCGGCGCTGGAGCCGTCGCCGCGTGTCGTGCGCGCGGCGTCCGAGCCCGCGCCCCTGATTCGGGACGAGGTCCCGGAGCTCGTGCCGCCGCTGGCGGAGGAAGCGCCCGAGATCGTTCCGGCCGAGACCGCGGCGGTGGTCCTCGAAGCGCCGCACGAGGAGACAACTGCGCCGCCCGTCGAGGTGGCCGCGGTGGTCCCGGAGCCGGAAGAGCCGATCGCCCCGGTCGTGGCCCCGACGCCCCTGCTCATCGACCTGAACGCCCGTCCCTGGGCCAGTATCTCGATCGACGGCGTCGAGGTCGGCGAGACTCCCCTGGCCGAAGTCCCCGTCATCCCCGGTCTCCACCGATTCGCCGCCACCCTGCCCGACGGCAGCGTCGTCGAACGCGAGATCGAGATCGGCCCGAACAACCGCCACATCGTCTTCTAGAGCCCCGTCCTCTCCGCAACGATCTGGGCGCGACCGGGGAGTAGGATGAGGTGACCCCTGGTGAACCCCCCGCCATGACCGGACAAGACTCGATGGGCCTCGAAGGCGCTGGTGCGAAGCACCATGCCCAGACGGCGGCGATGCTTCTTGCCGGCGTTTCAGCACTCCTCTCCTTCTTTGGCGTCGGTCTGTATTGGGGAGACTCCTACACGCTCGACCTGGGTTCGCTGGGGGCCCCCGCATCGAGATATTCCTTCTTTCTCGTCAACTGGACGCTCTTCGGGTTGGCATCGGCTGGCTTCTTGACGGTCGGCATTGCTCGAACGGCCAAGCACACCGGGATCATCGGAAAAATCTCCGAAAAGTGGCGCTCCTCCCCCGATGGTCTGTGGCTGGTCGGAGGGGCGATCATGGGTTTCGCCATTCCGGCGGCCATACGGACCTTTGTCCTTCAAGGCGCTCCGCTGACCGACGACGAAAGCGCCTACAGGTTCATGGCCCAATGTCTGATCGGCGGACGGGTCAGTGCTCCGTCTCCCCCGATGAAGCTCTTCTTCGACAACGTCTTCATGGTCAACGATGGCTCTCTCTACGCCCATTACTTCATCGGATGGCCCGCGCTCTTGAGTCCTGGCGTGATCTTCGGCGCAACGGGCTACATGAATTCCCTCTATTCGGCGGTGACTGTCCCTGCGGTTTTTCTGTCCATGCGAAGATTCGTCGGCAGCTCCTGGGCGAAGGCTTCCGTGGTCGTATTTTTCTTCTCGCCGATGCTGATGGTGGCCGCCTCGACCGAGATGGCCCACACGACTTGTTTTGGCGCCATTGCCTGGGCGACATGGTTTTGTCTCCGATCGAGAGACGAGAGCGCCCCCTGGTGGAGCCACTTTGGATTCGCGTTGTCCCTTTGCATCGCCTTCTTCATTCGACCGACAACGGCACTTGGCCTTGGCGCGCCGCTATTGGCCGCGTGGGGGTATGCCGCCTGGAATGCCACGCCAACGAGCCGGCGATCGACGGCGATTGCGTCGTTTGTTCTTCCAAGCATCGTCATGGCAGCTCTGTTTCTGGCGGCAAACACCGTACAAAACGGCTCCGCCTTTCAGACCGCCTACGATGCAGCTCAGAACTATGAAGAGGCGAACGGATTTCGCTTTGCGGGACTCGTGCCCGGCGAAGTTCTGCCGAACTTCGATTTCTCCAATCCGCGGAAGGCGCTCGAGAATACGGCTCTCGGACTGTTGCGTCTGAATTGCGCCCTGTTCGGATGGCCTCTGGGACTGGCTCTTGTCTTCTTGGCCCTGAGAGTTCGTGGAGCCGGGATTTTCTGGGCGATGGCTGCGGGCTTCCTGGTTACCCATTTCTTCGTTCTCACTCCCGGCATAGACACTTTCGGGCCTGTCTATTACACGGAGCTCGGATGGCCTGCGCTCGCCCTTTCGATTGCGGGCTTCAAGAAACTCGGCGCTCGTTCTGAAGGAGGAGCGGAACGAGCCGCGGTCTTGCTGGCGGTCCTCATTGCCATCACCTCTCTGTGTTACATCCCGGTGAGATTCGGCGCGCTACACAAGATCTCGGAAAACATCAATCTCCCTTTCGATGCGTTGAAGAAGAGCGGGGTTTCGAACGCAGTCGTCTTCTACATCCGTCCCTGGACCGTGCAACGGCTGATCTCCCCGACTCGCCACTTCGTGTTCTGGCGACCCAACAATGACCCAGACCTCGAGAACGATGTTCTCTGGGTCAATCACCTCTCCGTGAAGCACGACAAGAGGCTGATGGGACACTTCCCAGACAGAAAGGGCTATCTGATGTTGTGGGACAGGGGAGGGACTCCGCGGTTCAGGAGTCTCGACAGTCTTGGACCCGGCGAGGCCCCGAAGCCCGTTATCGGGGGTACGGGGATCATCTCCTTCTAGCGAGAGCCTGTCATTCCTCTCCCTCGAGATAGCCCAATGCCCGCATCTGCCGGCGAGTCACCGCATCGATCTCGTCGACGGCCTGGGGGATCAGGGGGGGAAGGAGCCCGGCTCGCCAGCGGCGCAGGGATGCGACCATGGACTGGACGCGTTCCGGCTCCACGGCGCTCAGGTCCGTGGCTTCTCCGGGGTCGGACGAGAGCTTGTAGAGCCCCGCGTCTCGATCACTCAGCTGTGTAGAGACGATGAGCTTGTAGCCGTCTTCGTGCACGCTCGTGAGCGCGCGATCGAACCGATGTCCCATCCAGCGCATGTTGCCGAGGTTGGGGAAGAGCTCGCTCACGATGGGGTGCGTGATCGAGCCCAGCGGCTGTCCCTCCATCTCTGGCTGCGACTCGATTCCGACCACAGTCAGGATCGTCGGCATGATGTCCACCGACTGGGCCCAGAGGCTCGTGTCCAGCGCCAGGACCAGGCCCTTTGGAGGCTTGATGATCAGCACTCCCCGCACGGCCTCCTCGTAGAGCGCGAAGCCGTGCTCGACCAGGCCATGCTCCCCGAACTGCTCACCGTGATCCGAAGTGACGACGATGAGGCACCGGTCGTAGACACCGGAAGCGCGAAGGGCGTCCAGCAGCTCGCCGAGCGCCCGATCCATTTGAAAGATCTCGGCATCGTAGGCCGCGAGCTGATCGAGCTGCGCCTGGTCCTCTCCCCGCCCGCGAAAGCGCTGGGCGAGATCGCCATGAGGATCGTACGGCGAATGGGGATCGAAGTAGTTGACGAAGAGGAAGAAGGGGCGGCGCCCCGCCCGCTCGAGGTCGCGCAGGGCCAGCGCGTTGGCTTCCTCGGCGCGGCGCCCTTCGAGCGAGCTCGTGTCTCCGTCGTACTCCTCGAAGCCCTGGTGCAGGCCGAAGATGGGCTTCAGCCACGGCCCCGAGCCCACACCGAAGGTCTGATATCCCTCGGCCTGCAGGACCTCAGCCAGGGTGACGGCCGCGTCGGGCAGGCGATTGGCGCGATAGAAGCCGAAGAAACCCGGCCTACCCACCGCGTCGCTCAAGGCGGTGTCACCCCGTTTGCTGTAGCGGGCGCCGTGCGTCGTTGGATGGAGGCCGGTGAACAGGGAGGCGTGGGTTGGAAGTGTCCACGAAGATGCTGTCACGAAGTTGGGAAAGACCTGGCCATCCAGAGCAAGACGCGCGAGGTTCGGCGTCGTCTCGCGCTCGTAGCCGTTTACGGAGAGGTGGTCGGGCCGGGTCGTGTCGAGGCTGATGAGCACGATCGACGGCCGCCCATCGCCCGGGTCTTCGCGCTCGCCGCATGCGATCGGGGTGACTGCCAGCAACAGGCAGAGCACCGGGATCTTCATACGGGCCAAGCTGGGGCTCGGGCCGACTCTGTCAATCGCCGAGGAGATTGCCGAGCAGCTTCTTGGCGGCTCTGCCCCCCTCGCCTCCCACCTTGTCGTCGAGGAGCTTGTCGATCTGCTTCTTCGCCTGCTTTCTGGCGACGGTCTCGATCACGACCTCGGTGTAGGCCTCGAGCACCTGACTGCCGATGTCGCCGGGTGGGGCGCCGCGGGTGCCGCCCAGGTTGCGCATGGCCAGGGGCGGGAGCTTCACCTCGAAGGCCTCGCCGCCGACGGCGGTGGCGTCGGCGGTCACGCGTCCGTCCTTGAACGCAAACTGCACGACCGAGAGCAGGATCTCATCCTCGTTGTCCGCGGGCTCGCTGGCGCCACTGCTTCCGCCGTCGGAGGAGCCGGCGTAGCGCTCGATGTTGTCGAGGATCTTCTGGATGTTGGAGCCCAGCTTGTCGTCGAGCTCGTAGCTCACCTCGGGTCCGGCGACGGTCACCCGATCGATCACCACCGGGCTGCCGGTGATCGTGCCGGGATCGATGGCCAGGGTGATCTCGCCCAGGCGGAAGGCGTCGCCCGACGAGAAGCCCGACGGATTGGCGATGGTCACGTCGCGCAAGGTGCCGCGGCCCTCGCGCAACGCCAGCTCGACGGAGCCCACGCGCACTGCCGTGCCCGTGATCTCGGATCCGTACTTCTCGATGGCGGCCTCGACGATCGCGTCGAGCGAGCTCAGCACCTGATAGATCGCGACGCCCGCGACTACCAACACGACCGCACCGACGATCATCAGCCACTTCAGCATCCAACCCCCCCGACCGGCGTCCGGTCTCTCGCGTCCAGGTAGCGGCTGTAGATGACCGCCAGGAAACGCTCGACGCCGTCGTTCACGTGGACGCTGCGCAGGGACGGGAAGAGCTCGAAGGCGTGCTGGGCGCCGGGGATCTCCGCGTAGGCCAGCGGCTCCCGCGTCTTCTCCCCGAGCGCCGCCACGAACATGCGCGCCTGACCGACCGGTGCCAGAGTGTCGCGGTCCCCGTGGATGGCGAACAGCGGCGGCGCGTCCTCGTGTACCTGGGAGAGCGGGGAGGCCGCCTCCCACGCCTCCGGGATCTCCTCGGGCGATCCCTTCAGGACCTGGCGAGACAGGACGTCCAGGAGGCCGGCATGTTTGTAGGTTCCGTGGCGGTCCGCCATGTCGTAGATACCGTAGAAGGGGACGCAGCCCTGAACGCTCGTCTCCGCGTCCTCGAAGCCCGGCTGGTAGCGGGGATCGTTCTGGGTGAGCGCCACCATGGCGGCCAGGTGGCCGCCGGCCGAGCCGCCGGTCACCACCACGAAGTCGCGATCGCCGCCGTACTCGGCCACGTGCTCTCGTATCCAGACCAACGCCCGCTTGCAGTCGATCAGGTGCTCGGGAAAGGTCGCGTGCGGGGAGAGCCGGTAGTTGGCGCTGACGCACACCCAGCCCCGGGAGGCCAGCTGGTACATCAGGGGCAGGGCCTGCTCCCGTTTGTCCCCGATCACCCAGCCGCCGCCGTGGATCTGGAACAGCACGGGACGGCTCTCGCCCGGGGCGAGCGGCACCCGCGGTCGGTAGACGTCGAGGGAGAGGTCGACGCCGCGCTCCCGCGCGAACGGGATGTCCGGGATCTTCTCGACTTCGCGCCGGCGGATCGGAAAGGGGAGGGCCACGCGTCGCCACTCGATCCCCCGGGAGAGCTTCTCGCGCAGCGACGGCCGAATCGACTCGCGGTAGCGGGCGCCGAGGGCGGCCTTCAGGGCGTCCTCCACCGCGGGCTTCGCCCGGGAGGCCAGCCACTGGACCCGGCCGAGCCCGGCCCACGAAGCGAGCGTGATCGCGAGCCCGACCTGGCCCGGCGTCTCGGCGAAGGCCCCGGTCCAGCCGAAGACCGCGGTGGCGATGGCCTGCCAGATCACGTGGTGGAGGGCGAGCTCGCTGGTGAGCCAGCCCGCCGCGAAGCTCACCCCGGAACGGCGCGCCCCGGCCACCATGGGCCAGAGCGCGTTCCAGGTGAACCACGCGCCCCACACGCTCACCGCCAGAAACAGCCACGACGTCACGGTCGGTTCTCCCGCTGATCCCGCATCCCTTCCTCGACGGCTCTGATGGTCTCGGGATCGCCTTCCTGGAGGCGGCGTTCCACCTCTTCCATGAGCTGTTCCTCGAAGCGATCGCGCGCCTTCTCGTTGGGCGTGCGCCCGTCGGTCTGGAGGCCCTGGACGTCGCCGGCGCGCATCATTCGGAACACGCCCGTTCGGCTCTCGTCGCGCACGAAGACACCGCTCAAGGTGTTGCCGCCGTCGGTGACCTCCTTCGTCACGTACTGGGTCCGGCCCTCGAGGTTGAGCTTGTCGCCACCCGCGGTCTTGGGGCGGCCGGAGCCCATGATGTCGTCGCGGGTGAAGACGGGCAGGGTGGTGGGCTGGTCGATGCTCCAGACCTCGTGGTAGCCGATCACCGAAGCCGACACGGTGCGCAGCTGCCCGAAGGACTGGTATCCCTTCTGGGGAGAGCCCTTCAGGGTCTTCGTCTTCGAGCCCCGGGAGTTCACCCGCGGTCCCTCCACGATCTGGGCCAGCTGGGACTCGTTGGGCTCCCAGGCGACCAGGGTGCGCGCGCGCCGGTTGGCGCCCACTGCCTCGAACCGCCCCGTCGTGTCCTGGAAGACCACGATCGGATACTCGGCCCACTGAAGTCGGGTTCCCCTCTTCTCGAAGGTCCAGACCTTGTCCTGCCAGCGATCCGAGTCCGGGTTGGCGGTGGCCGAGTCGCGGTAGTGGATCAGCACGAACCAGGTGCCGACGAGATCCACCTCGTGCTGCGCCGCCGCGGGCGCGGGCACCAGCAACGCGAGGCTGGCAATCCACGAGAAGGCGCGACGTCGACCCGACCTGGAGAACATGGAACCGCTCCTCCGACCACGACTTGGACGGGTAGGGTACCGTAGAGATTCACGGGCCAGGAATCCGCGGGAGAATCCGTTGGACTTCGACCTGCCTCCCGAGGACCGCGATCGCTCCCCGCTCACGGGCTTCACGCGGGTCCACTGGGAGGCGGTCGCCGACGGTCTGCTCGAGGCGGTTCGCCCCATGGCGACGCCCAAGCACGCGCTGCTGCACCTGCCGGGGGGTCGTCCCAGCCGCCAGGGCAGCCACTCGGACGGTCTCGAGGGCTACGCGCGCACCTTTCTGGCGGCGGCGTTCCGGCTGGCCGGGGCCGGCGGGGAGGCGCCCGGGGACCTGGCGTCGCGCTACGCCGACGGGCTGGCGGCGGGAACCGATCCGGCGAGCGACGAGGCCTGGCCCGCGATCGAGCCCACCTCCCAGCCGATGGTCGAGGCGGCGTCCATCGCGATCGGCCTGTTCGAGACCCGCCCCTGGATCTGGGACCCGCTGCCGGACCGGGTGAAGCAGCGCGTCGTCGACTGGCTGTCCGGGTCGCTCGGGAAGCCGCACTGGCCCAACAACTGGCAGCTCTTCCAGGTGATGGTGAACGCCTTCCTCGCGTCGGTGGGGGCGCCGCATCGCCCCGAGGAGGTGCGCCGCAATCTGGACCGGATCGACTCCTACTACCGCCGCGATGGCTGGTACAGCGATGGCCCGGGCCAGAGCTACGACCATTACGTCGGCTGGGCGATCCATCTCTATACGATCCTTTGGTGCCGGATGGGAGGCGACGAGGAGGACCCGGCGCGCGCGGCCCGCTACCGCGAGCGCCTGCGGCGCTTCCTCGCCGACTTCGCACACCTGTTCGCCGCCGACGGGGCGCCGCTCCACCAGGGTCGCTCCCTGATCTACCGCTTCGCCGCCACCGCGGCGCCGTGGGCCGGCGCGCTGGCGGACGCCACGCCACTTCCCCCCGGAGAGACGCGGCGCATGGCCAGCGGCTGTCTGCGGCACTTCCTGGAGCGGGGAGCCGCCCGGACCGGCACGCTCCGCATGGGCTGGTACGACGAGTTCCTGCCCATGGCCCAGCCCTACTCGGGTCCCGGCTCCCCGTACTGGGCGAGCAAGGCGTTCCTCGGTCTTCTCCTTCCAGCCGAGCACCCGGTCTGGACCGCGACCGAGGCGCCGCTGCCCGTGGAGCGTGGCGACTTCTGTCGGGCGCTGGCCGAGCCGGGCTTCCTGGTCCGCGGCACCCGGGCGGATGGGATCGTGCGCGTGGCCAACCACAAGAGCGATCACTATCCGAGCGCCGCCATGGGTCGCGATGCTGGCGACGATCCCCACTACCGGAAGCTCGGCTACTCGACTCACACCGCGCCGGAGATCTCGCCGGAGATCGGAGGGGAGGCGGACGCGCTCGACGCCGACGCCCAGGTGTCGCTGGTCTCGCCCGATGGTGTCTCCACTTCGCGGCGCGCCCGCATCCACGCCATCGCCGTGGTCGATCGCTTCGGCGCCTCCTGCTTCTATCCGGGCGAGGGGGTGGTGGCGGACGGGCGCGCGTTCCCGCTCTGGCTCGAGCGCGTCGAGACCGTGTCGATCGCTCGCGGCGCGGCCGAGATCCGCGTGCACTTCGCCTCCACACTCGGCGCGAAGCACCTGCGCGACGGGGGCTGCGCGGTGGCGGGGGCGGAGCCGCCGGGGGCCGAGACGGGAGACGGCTGGGCCCTGGTCCGTCGCGCCGACGGCCTCGCCAGCTTCGCCGCCGGGCTCGCGGGCTTCGGCGACGCCGCCGTGGTGCGCGGCGTTGGCTCGAACGCCTACGGTCCGCACTCCGCCTTCCCGGTGCTGACCTCGACCGAGCCCATCTCCGTCGAGGGGGTCGCCGTCTCGCTCCACGTTCTGACGGGCGCGCCGTTCGACCCGGTCGCCGCCCTGGCGGGCATCCAACGAGTGGAGATCCGGGGCCGCTGCGTGACGGTGGCGTGCGCCGATGGCGAGCACTTCTTCGTCCAGGGCGTTGCGCCGGACGAGGTGGAGCTCGAGTTGGCGGGCGAAGCGCTGCGAGGTCCCGTGCGCTTCGCGCGGGTGTCTCCCGACGGCAGCCGATTCGTCTGGCGCGGCTGAGCGACGCGCACTGAGGGGATCGCTCAGTCCTTTGCTCCCGCCTCGGTCTCCGCCGGATCCCCCGGCTCCGCGGACTCCGCCTCGACCTCCGGGTCGGGCCCGGTCTCGTCCTCGACCCAATGGATCCGCTGGGAGTCGAAATCGCCGTCGGCGATCACATTGAACTTCACGATCTCGAAGTAGGGCGAGATGTCGAAGTCCCGCGGCGCGAGATAGGAGGGGTGCCGCCGGCGGAAGAGGCCCGGATAGCGCTCCCTCCGGCCGAAGACGCGCTTCAGGAGCGGGGGCCGCCGGCTGCCCAGGCCGGCACCGGCGGGCGCGTCGTCCGGAAGAGTGACCTGGGGCAGAACGGGGAAGCCCACCTGGCCGAAGAGCTCGCCGATCAGACGGGTACAGATCACGGACTCGGGGGCGCGGCTGCCCAGCCCTCGGGCCGCCTTCGGCCGGAAGCGGCCGGGAACCAGCTCCGCCGGCAGGTAGTAGAGGGCGAGATCCACGATGTTGCGCAGGTCGTAGCGCCAGCCGATCGCGCCGATGGCCCGGTCGAGGATGATCTTCAGGTCATCCGGCCGGATCCGATGGGGACGGCACAGGCGGATGTGGAAGTCGGCGTAGTGGGAGAGGGGCATCAACGAGACGCCCTCGGGCAGCGCCTCGATCAGCAGGTACGCCGCCTCGTCGCCGTATTCGGTGCGCATGCGCTCGGCCAGCTCGCCGCCCCGCTGCAGGATCTCGTCCCCGACGTACAGCGAGCTGTGCGACCAGGAGCTCTGGGTCAGGTACTGGATGATGGCCGAGATGCGCTGGTTTCCCTGGGAGAGGAGCACGTCGCCCTTGCGGATGTGGCGCTTCAGGGCGTCGAGATCGTTGAGCGCGGGCCGCTCGTAGCGGCTCAGGGGCGCGGTCAGGAAGCGCACCAACCGGTCGCCGATCCGGTCCCGAAGGCGGCGCCTCCTTCGCCAGCGCTCGCGCAACCTCGCGGCCCAGACCCAGCTCCAGCCCCAACGGCGTGTCACGGTCGAATTCCCCCGGCTGAAAGCGCGTCTCCCCACGCGGCCATGAGGCGTCTAGCATACCCCGCACCCGTGCTGCCCGACTACGCCCGCCCGCGGGCGAGCCTGCTCGCTGCCTGCCTGCTCGGTGCGCTCTCGTGCGCAACTGCGGGAGCGCCCGAGTTCGAGCTCGCCCCCTCGACTCCGGCCGCGTCCGAGACCGCCCATGGCATCGTCTTCGAAGACCTGGACCGCAACGGCGTGCGCGATCCGGGAGAGCCGGGAATTCCGGGGGTCCGGGTCTCGAACGGCCTCGAGATCGCGTCGACCGACCAGCATGGACGCTACGCGCTGCCCGTGGACGAAGACACCATCCTCTTCGTGATCAAGCCGCGGGACTGGATGACGCCGGTCGACGAGAATCACGTCCCGCGCTTCTACTACGTCCACAAGCCCGCGGGCTCGCCGGGCGGCCACTTCCTCTACCGCGGTGTGGCGCCCACCGGGCCCCTGCCCGACTCGGTCGACTTTCCGCTGATCGGCCGGCCCGAGCCGGACCGGTTCCGGGTGGTGGTGTTCACGGACCCCCAGCCCTACACGGAGGCGCAGCTCGGCTTCTTCGCCCGGGACACCGTGGCGGAGCTGATCGGGTTCGACGCGGCCCTCGGCGTCTCGTTGGGCGACCTCGTCGGCAACGACCTCGACCTGCTCGAGCCGCTGAACGAGGTCCAGGGCCTGATCGGGATCCCCTGGTACAACGTCATCGGCAACCACGATATGAACTTCCTGTCGCCCGACGACGCGCACTCGGACGAGACCTACGAGCGCATCTACGGGCCGCCCAGCTACGCCTTCGAGTACGGCCCGGTCCACTTCGTGGTGCTCGACGATGTGATCTGGGACGGGTTCACGGGATTCAACTCCGAGACCGGCCGGCCCAAGAACGACAACTATCGGGGCGGCTTTCGCGACGATCAGCTGGACTTTCTGGAGCGCTATCTCGAGACGGTGCCGACCGATCGACTGGTGGTGCTGCTGATGCACATTCCGCTCGCCGCCTGGGGCGAAAGGCAGCCCGACCGCCAGGACGAGCTCTTGAACCTGCTCTCGACCCACCCGCACACGCTGTCGCTGGCCGGACACACCCATACCCAGTACCACCTCTTCCTGGGTGTGGAGGACGGCTACGCGCCGGCGGAAGGCACGGTCCACCACCACATCGCCGCGCCGGCGGCGTCGGGCAGCCGCTATGCGGGTGCCCGCGACGAGGTCGGGCTCCCGCACGCCACCATGCGCGACGGCTCGCCCAACGGATACTCGATCGTCACCTTCCACGGACCCGACTACCGGGTTCGCTTCAAGGCGAACCGCCGCCCGGCGGACTACCAGATCCACGTGGAGGCGCCGGTCCGCGTGGCGCGCAAGCGGCTCCGCCGCACCCAGGTGTTCGTCAACGTGTTCGCCGGCAGCGAGAAGTCGCAGGTGGAGATGCGGGTGGCCGGGCACTCGCGATGGAAGCGCCTACGCCGGGTCGTCCGGGAGGACCCCGCCTACCGGCGACTCCTCCGCTTCGAGCGGGCAACCGAGGAGCCGCACTGGCGGGAGCTGCCGCCGCCGCGGGAGACGCGCCACCTCTGGGTCGGCGCGCTGCCGCGCGGGCTCCCGCGCGGCGCGCACGCCATCGAGGTGCGCAGCACCGACATGTTCGGCGCCACTCATCGGGCGCTGCGTCCGCTGCTCGTCGACTAGAATGGGTCCGACCATGGCCGAGCGCCCCCCGCTGATCCTGGTGATGCACCCGGCCCTTGTGCGGGGCATGATCGGCGAGCCCCAGCGGGCGCGCCTGGACGGCCTCTGCGAGCTGCTCGACCCGGAGCCGCTGGCCGACTTCGACGAGCCGCGGGCCGAGGCGCTGCTGGGCCGCGTCGAGATCCTGCTCACCGGCTGGGGCTGCCCGCGCCTCGAGGCGGAGGTGCTGGTCCGCGCGCCCGCGCTGCGCGCCGTGATCCACGCGGCGGGGACGGTCAAGAACCACGTCACCGACGCGTGCTGGGAGCGGGGTCTCGTCGTCTCTTCCGCGGCCGCGGCCAACGCGCTGCCCGTGGCCGAGTACACCCTGGCCGCCATCCTGTTCGCGAACAAGCGGGTCTTCCAGCTCCAGCGCCGCTACCGGGAGGTGCGCGCGATTCGGCTCTGGCCGGCGGAAGCGCCGGGTCTGGGCAACCTGCGCAAGGTGGTCGGGATCCTCGGCGCCTCGCGCATCGGACGCCGGGTGATCGAGCTGCTGCGGCCCTTCGACCTCGAAGTGCTGGTGAGCGACCCCTACCTCGACGCCGGCGAGGCGGAAGCCCTGGGCGCGCGGCCGGTGGATCTCGACACGCTCTTCGAGGCGTGCGACGTGGTCAGCCTTCACGCCCCCTCGCTTCCCGACACGCGGCACCTGGTCGATGCGAAGCGCCTGGCGCTCCTGGGCGACGGCGCCACACTGATCAACACCGCGCGCGGCGCGCTCGTCGATCATGCCGCGCTCGAGGCCGAGCTCGTCTCCGGGCGCATCGCCGCCGTGCTGGACACGACCGAGCCGGAGATCCTCCCGGCGGACTCGCCGCTCTACGATCTTCCCAACGTGTTCCTGACTCCGCACATCGCCGGCGCCCTGGGCGGCGAGACCGCGCGCATGATCGAGCTGGCCCTGGACGAGATCGAGCGCTTCGTGAAGGGCGTCCCCCTGGAGCACGCGGTTACCCGCGAAGACCTGGAGCGCGTGGCGTGAAGCTCGCCTTCTGCTCGATCTCGGCTCTCGATCGCTCTCTCGAGGACGCCGCTGCCGTGGCGGCGGGCGCGGGACTCGCCGGACTCGAGCTCACCGCGCGCCCGCCGCATCTGGACCCCGAGGCCGGCGAGGACGCCGCGCGCGACGCGGGACGCGCCGTGCGCGGAGCGGGGGTGGAGGTGACGGCCTATGGGTCGTATCTGGGGAGGCCGGGCCTCACCGCGCCCGAGCACGTGGAGCGCGAGGTCGCCATCGCGGCGGCGCTCGAGGCGCCGCTCCTGCGCGTCTGGGCGGAGCCCCTGCCAGCGAGCGGCGATGACCGCGCCCCGGTCCTCGAGTGGCTGCGCCGCGCCTGCGACGCCGCCGCGCCCCTGGGCATCGATGTCGTGGTCGAGCGCCACATCGGCTCGTTCGCCGACACGCCCGAGCGGGTCGAGCGCCTGCTCGACGAGGCCGAGCGCGACAATCTGGCGCTCAACTACCAGGTCCTGGACCTGCTGCCGCCCGACGAAGTAGACGGGCAGGCCGCCGACTGCTCGCGCCTGGTGCCGCGCGCGCGCTACTTCCACTTGAAGAACTACCGGCCCAACCCCGAGGCGGGGGGCCGGCTGCTGCCTGGAGGCTCTCTCGAAGGTGGCGTGCTCGACTACCGCGCCATCCTGGGCGCCGCGGTGAAGGCCGGCTACGCCGGGCCCATGACCTTCGAGTTCCTCTCCTTCGAGAAGCGACCCGTCGAGGACAAGCTCGCCGACGATGCGGCGTTCGTGCGCGGCGTGCTCGCGGAGCTGGGCGAAGTGTGAGTGAGCGCTTCCCCCGCGTCGCGTCGCTGAAGAGCCCGGCGCGGCTGCGCGCCCGACTGGACGAGCTCGGCTGTGCGTTGCCCTGCGATGACGAGGTGCAGAGTGCGCCCGAATCCCCGCTGGCGGCGTCGCTCTGCCTGCCCGACTCGGGAGGGGGGCCGCGGAAGCTGGCCAATCGCTTCGCCATCCAGCCCATGGAGGGCTGGGACGCCGAGCCCGACGGTCGGCCGAGCGAGCTGACGCGCCGGCGCTGGCGGCGCTTCGGCGTCTCCGGGGCGGCGTGGATCTGGGGCGGCGAGGCGGTGGCCGTGCGCCCCGACGGCCGCGCCAATCCAAATCAGCTCTTGATGAGCGAGAAGAACGCGCCATCCATCGGCGCCCTGCGCCGGGAGCTCGTGCAGGAAGCCGATGGGGCGGTGCCCCTGGTCGGCCTGCAGCTCACCTACAGCGGGCGCTGGTCGCGGCCCACGTCCGCGGGACCCGCGCCCCGCATCGCCTTCCGCCATCCTGTTCTCGACGGGCGCCTGGGGATCGACTGCGACGACGCCGTCTTCTCGGATGGCGAGCTCCGCGATCTCGTCGGCCACTTTGCCGCGGCGTCGGCCCTGGCCCAGGCCGAGGGCTTCGATTTCGTCGACGTGAAGCACTGCCACGGCTACCTGCTGCACGAGCTCCTCGCGGCGCGTTCCCGGGGCGGCGCCTTCGGCGGCCCGTCTCTCGAGGACCGCACACGGCTCCTGTTCGCCATCCTGGAGGCGGTGCGTCGTGCCGCGCCGGGGCTGGCGATCGGCGTGCGCCTTTCGGTCTTCGACGCCGTTCCCCACCGGCCGTCGGAGGGGAGGCCGTCGCAGGGGCCCTCCGGGCCCGACGCGGGCGGGCGGCTCGGCCCGGGTGTGCCCGAACCGCACCCGCTTCCCTACCTGCACGGCTTCGGCCTCGATCCCGAGGCGCCCGAACGCCCGCTCCTGGACGAGCCGATCGCCCTCGTCCGCGCCCTCGTCGGGGCGGGCGTCCGCTGGATCAATGTCACCGCAGGAAGCCCCTACACCGTTCCGCACATCCAGCGCCCGGCGGCCTTTCCCCCGAGTGACGGCTACGCGCCGCCGGAGGACCCGCTGCGAGGGGTCGCCCGGCTGCTCGGGGCCGCACGTGCGCTCAAGAAGGCGGTCCCCGAGTGCGCGGTGCTCTCGTCGGGCTGGAGCTACCTCCAGGACTTCCTTCCCCACGTGGCCCAGGCCTGCGTGCGCGACGGCTGGTTCGACGCCGTGGGACTGGGTCGCCTGGCGCTCAGCTACCCGGAGCTGCCAGCCCACGTGCTCGCGGGCAAGACCCTCGAGCGCGGTCGCCTCTGCCGCACCTTCAGCGACTGCACGTCCGCGCCGCGCAACGGGCTGGTCTCCGGCTGCTACCCCCTCGACGACTTCTACCGGAGTCGCCCCGAGCGCCAGACCCTGGAGGCGGCCAAGCGCGCCGCCATCGGGGGAGCGGTGAGCGCGCGGTGAGCGAGCTCGCCGACGCCTTTGCGCGGCTCGCGCCGGGACGCCGGGTGCACGGGATCTCGGCGACCCTGCTTCCCTTTCGCGAGGGTCGCCCGGACTGGGACGCGTTCACGGCCCACGTGGCGCGAACCGGGGGCGCGGGGCTCGACGTGGCCGTGAACATGGACACGGGCTTCGGAGACCTCCTCGACGACGCGGCCCGCGGCGAGGTTCTGGACGCGACGCGCAGCGCGCTGGGTTCCGGCGTCTCGTTCTACGCGGGCGCCTTCTCCGGCGGAGACGGCGATCCCCACTCGGGGTATCGGCGCTCGATCCGCGCCATCGAGAAGCGCGGCGCCGTTCCGGTAATCGTCCAGTGCGTGGCGATGCACGGTCTCGGCGCCGCCGACAAGGCGGCCTTCTACGCGCGCATCCTCGACGGGGTCGAGCGAGCCGTGGCCTTCGAGCTGGGCCCGGTCTTCGCGCCTCACGGCGAGATCTGGGACGACGAGACGTTTGCCCGGGTACTGGAGCTTCCGATGCTCGTCGGCGCCAAGCACTCGTCCCTCGACCGCGCGACCGAGCTCCGCCGGCTCGTGGCCCGGGACCGCGCCCGGCCGGAGTTCCGCATCTACACCGGGAACGACCTCGCCATCGACATGGTCGCCTATGGGAGCGACTACCTGCTCGGGCTCTCCACCTTCGCGCCCGAGGACTTCGCCGCCCGGGACCAGCTGCTCGCCACGGGCGACAGCGGCTTTCTCGTCCAGAACGATGCGCTCCAGCACCTGGGCAACGTGGGCTTCCGCGAGCCCGTCCCCGCGTACAAGCACTCGGCCGCCATGTTCCTGCACCTGACCGGCAGACTGGCGTCAGCCGAGATCCACCCCCTGGCGCCACGCCGCCCCGAGAGCGACCGCGTCCTGCTGCTGGACTGCGCCCGCCGGCTGGGCGCCATCGAGGACCCCGAGCACGTGTACCGCGAGCGGGTCGCACCCTTCCTCTAGGCGCCGCGCGGGCGGCTACGAGGCCTCGCCCCGGTCGCCGAGGTCACCGTAGGGACTCGCGAAGCACACCTTGTAGCCGTCGGGGTCGAGGAAGAGGCACTCGCGGTGCCCGGCCAGAGGGTTGACGTGGGGCTCCTCGAGGATCTCGGCTCCGGCTTCGCGCGCGCGCGCGACCGCGGCGTCGAACTGATCCGTCCGGAACCAGAGCAGCACCCCGTTCCCCACCGCCATCGCCTCGTCGATCAGGTGGGGGTGCTCGTGGGCGTCCCGGTGGTGGAGCTGCAGCAGGAGCACGCCGTCCCGCACGATCTGCTCGTACTCGTCGCCGCCGTGGCCGCTCTTCGCGTCCAGGACCTGCTGGTAGAAGCGACTGCTCGCCGGCACGTCGCGCACCGTGATCATCGGCTCGACCTTCATCGGGGGCTCCCTTCACGCCGAGCCTACACCCCGCCAAGGGGGAGGGTCCAGCCGTGGCCGTGCGGGACCAGCCGAAGCCAAGCCCGCGAATCAGGTCTGGCCAGAGCACCGGCTCGGGTTCAAGATGTGCGCATGGGTCGCGCGCTCCGGTTCCTGCGCTGGGTCCTCCTCCTTGTACTGGTGGCGCTGGTCGTCTGGTTCGGAGGGCTCGGGCCCTACGGCTTTGCGCCGGGTGGCTACCTGTGGGGCGAGGTCCGGGAGCCGCCCGCCGACTGGTCCTTCACCGACGCCATTCCCGAGATCCAGCTCGAGACCCGGCTCTTCGGGCTCCCGTACTCGGTGACGATCTGGGTCATGTCCCAAGGCGGGCGGCTCTTCCTCGGCGCGATCGAGTGCGACCGGGTGTGGGTGGACCAGGTGAAGGCCGATCCCGAGATCCGCCTGCGCGTCGACGGGCGGGTCTACGAGATGCGGGCCGAGATCTCGACGGACCGCGCGCTCGGGGCCGCGCTCGCGCCGGTCCTGCTGCACAAGTACCTCGGCATCGCCGTAGACTCGGCCAACTGGATTCCCGGCGAGAACACCGGCTGCGTCTTCCGTGTGAGGCCCCGGGCGTGATCCGGGGAGCGCTCGTCGCTCTGGGCGTGCTCGCGCTTGCCTGTGGCTCGCCGCTCGAGGGAGAGCTCGTGAGCGAGCCGGTCCGCGACTGGTCCTTCGCCAGGGGCGCGGAGGACGTGGCGTTCGAGACGCCGGGCGGGGCCCGCTTCCGCCGGGTCCTGGTCGACACCCACGTGCACGGCGGGAAGCTCTACCTCCTGGTGTCGACCATCTTCTCGGCGGAGGACGCGGCGCTGAATGAGACCCTCGCCAGCGGGCGGGTGCGCGCCCGCATCGCCGGGAAGCTCTACGACCTCCGCGCCACGCGCCTGGAGCGCGCCGAGGACATCGACCCGTTCCTCCCCAGCCTGCTGCGCGAGACAATGGGCATGGAGAGCGAGGGCGCTCGTTGGGACCCACTTCCCGATCGGTATCCCGGCACCCAGATGCGCCGGTGGTTCTTCCTTCTCGAGTCCGACCCGCGGTAACATCCCCCCATGACCCAGCTCGTCTACTCCCGCGAGAACCTCCTGCGCTCCCATGAGTACACCCGCCCCCATCTGGTCGCCGGCCAGCGCCTGCACGGGGGCTTCGACGCGGAGGGCAACTACGTCCCGCCGCGCGGCCTGGTCCGTGAGCCCGCCATCCGTGCCTGGACCGAGGCCCTGCGCGCCCGGGGCGGCGACCTGCTCGCGGCCGACGCGTCCCTCCTCGACGGGCTCCGCTACCCGAGCGAGGCGCAGCAGAAGCTCCTGATCCGGGAGGGTCTGGGACAGACCTTCTGGAACACCCTCACCATCACCGGGATGATCGAAGGGCGCGGCCGGATCCTGGCCGACATGACCTTCCCCGACTTCCAGGACGTCGTCCATGAGGACATCTCCGAGATGGGGATCGGCCACCTGAACGGCGGGCTCCTCTACGCCCACGGGATCGACGAGGGCGGCCAGCCCGAGCTCGGAATCGGTGGCCACGACGTCATGTGGTTTGCGTTGCGCGATCTGGCCTTCGGAGAGGTGGACTACCCGCAGCCCGTGGTGCCCGAGCGCATCGGCCGGGCCGACGATCCGGCGGGCGAGTTCCGCGACATTCCCCGGGCCTACGAGCAGACCATCTCGTTCCTGCTCAACCTGCTGCTGATCGAGTTCCGCGCGGAGCGGGGCTTCCAGCTCACCGAAGCAGTCCTGCGCGACCCGGATCTATTCCGCGATCGGCGCGCCCAAGCGGAGGAGGCGGCCGAGATCGTGGGTCGCATCCGCCGGGACGAGGAGATCCACGTCACCTCCCTGCGCCTGTACCTGGGCGAGCTCCGCCACGTGCACCTGAAGACCCGGGACGGCGGGCGCCTGCCGGGCCACGAAGTGATCGACCCCTTCTGGAAGCGGATCGTGCACTGGGCCACCGTCGAGCAGCCGAAGCTCGCCGCCGATCAGCAGCGAGAGCTCCTCACCGGCCGAATTCT
>JAPUKG010000077.1 GCA_027295775.1 Pseudomonadota bacterium | reverse complement strand
TGGCGGGAATGGCTCCGGGCGAGCCGGAAGAGTCCGCGCCGCCGGCCGAGGAGGGGCTCGAGCGGCTGCCAGCCAGTCCCCTGGCGCTCGAAGACCGGCCGGACCCGGAGCTCCTGCTCGAAGAGGTGGCGGAGCTCGACGCCAACGGGACGCTCACCCGGCGCGGCAGTCCGGCAGCGGGGAAGGCCAAGGCCGAGCCCAGAGCCGAGGCCAAGGCCACCCCGACCCCCCTCAGCAAGTTTCGCACCCCGGAGAAGCCGGCCCGCAAGGCCCGGGTCAGACGCGCTGCCCCGGCGGCGAAGTCGGCGTCGGGCGGCAGCGAGATCGGGCGAATCCCGCTGGTGCGCCGCCGACTGGGGGCGGAGGTCTCGGGCAAACCCGGCTGGCTGATGCGCCTGCTGGGGTCGTTCTGAAAAATGGGAGGCACGTCATGAGAACGCGATCCGTCACCACCCCGCCCGTTCTGGCCGTGCTGGTCCTGGCCCTGACGACCGGCTGCGTGACCACCGAGATCGGGGGGCAGGCGCCGGCGGATCCGACGCGCCAGGCCGAGACCCGTCGCGACGTGGGCATCGACCACCTGTCCAAAGGGCGAACCGCGCTGGCCATCCGCAACCTCCTGGAGTCGGTCGAGCAGAATCCGGAGGACTACGAGGCCCACCTGTGGCTGGGCGAGGCGTACCGCCGGCGGGGCCTGACGGACCTGGCCGAGGACCACCTGCTCACCGCGATCGAGCTGGCTTCGAGGCGCCACCGGCCCCGCATCAACCTGGCGGCGTTGTACCTGCAGGTCGGGCGCTACGAGGAGTCGATCGTCCAGTCGAACGTGCTGATCGACGACCCGACCTTCGCGGCGCTGTGGCAGGCGCTCACCAACCGGGGCTGGGCGTACTTCAAGATGGATCAGCCGAGTCAGGCCCGCGTCAGCTACGAGGAGGCCCTCGAATTCCACCCGACCTACTGGCCCGCGCTCCTCAATCTCGGGATTCTCGAGAGCTCGCTGGGCCGGCGGCTGGAGGCGCTCGAACGCTTCCAGCAGGTGCTCCTCGAGCATCCCTCCCGCAATGCCCAAGCCGAGGCGAACTTCCGGATCGGCGAGGCCTTCGTGTCTCTGGGCCGGCGCGATCGGGCGCTCACCCACTTCGCCAACGCCATCGAGGTGTCGCCCTACGGGCGCTGGGGGAAGCAGTCCCAGAAGTACCTGAAGCTGCTGCGCTAACGGCGGTCTCCCACGCCGGGAATCGGTAGACTCCGGCCGATCATCGCGAGGAGCACGCGGGTGCGTTCCCGAAGTGAGCTCGCCCCTGCAATCGGGGCGTCGACCGAGTCCGAATCCGTCGGCCGCTACCTGTCCCGCCAGCGCCGACTGCGCGGGATCAGCCTCGCCGAGCTGGCCCGCCAGACCCGGATCCCCGAGCGCTCGCTCCAGCGCCTGGAGGCGGGAACCTTCGACCGCGAGGCCGACGGCTTCGTCCGGGGCTTCGTGCGCACCGTGGCCCAGGCGCTCGGGCTCGACCCGGACGACACCGTTGCGCGCATGCTCTCGGAGGTGCGCATGATGGAGGACGGCCCCTCGCGCGTCTCCCTCTCCCTGCGCCGGGTGGCGCTGGTCCTGGGCCTGGCCCTGGTCGGGGTGGCGGCGGTGGGAGGCATCCGCTCGCTGCTGGCCGAGCCCCCGGCCCCGCCCCTCGCCTCTGGGTCTGGATCGGGGTCCGGTTCCGCGTTGGGGTCGGGCTCCGGAGGGGAGACGGTCTACCGACGCGATCCGGTGCGGTCCCTGGCCGAGGCGGTGGCATCGTCAGCCATGGCCTCGTCCCAGGCGCTCGAGACCGTGGCCGAGCCCCGCGACCGGGCTCGATCCGCTCGGTGACCCGACTCCAGACGGAGGCCCTGCTGCTCCGGTCGGTGGAGTTCTCTGAATCCGATCGCATCGTCCACCTGCTGACGCCCGAGCGTGGTCGGCTGACCGCGATCGCCAAGGGCGCGCGGCGCAGCATCAAGCGCTTCGGCGGAAGCCTCGACCTGTTCAATCACCTGCGTGTGCAGATCGACAAAAGGCGCGGCATGGCGCGACTGGAGGGCGCCGTGCTGATCGACCCCTTCCTGTCCCTGCGCGCCGTTCCAGGGCGCTTCGCTCTGGCCTCCTACCTGGTCGAGCTCCTCGACCGGGTGGCGCCCGAAGCCGGCGCGCCGAGCGATCTGCGCCGCGTGTTCGCGTTTGCGCTCGCGGCTCTGCGGGCGCTGTCCGAGGCCGACGTGACACCGGGTCTCCGGGCGTTGCTCGAGCTCCAGACCCTGGATGTCCTCGGCCTGCGACCGGAGCTCGGCCGCTGCGTCCACTGCGGGCGCGCCCCCGTCGGCCCCGGTCCGGTCGCCTTCCACGTGGCCGACGGCGGCGTGCTGTGTGGTGCCTGCGCGTCCCGCTGCGACGCGCCGTTGTTGCGCGTCCACCTGGGCACGCTTCGCGCTCTGGAGCAGGGCATCGAGTTCGGGACCGCGCGGCTCTCGCGGATCTCGTGGAGCCCGCAAGCCCTGGCCGAGGCGCTCGAGCTGGTGTCGCGCTTCCAGCGCTTCCACATGGGCATCCAGCTGCGCAGCGAGCCGTTCCTGGATCAGGTGGTCGGCTCGCCGCCGGAAAGCGGCCGCCCGCCGGCTTGACCCCCCCATGGGCACGGCCGATACTCCGCCGCCTCCACCACCCACACCAACGCAGGCGCTCATGAGTTCTTCCCCCCGCCAGCACCCGGTCACGATGGAGAAGCTCGTGTCGCTGTGTGCGCGGCGGGGCTTCATCTTTCCGTCGAGCGAGATCTACGGAGGCATCAACGGCTTCTACGACTACGGCCCGCTGGGTGTCGAGCTGAAGAACAACCTGAAGACGCTGTGGTGGCGGCGCATGGTGCGCGAGCGCGACGACGTCGAGGGAATCGACAGCGCGATCATCGCCCATCCCCGGCTCTGGGAGGCCTCGGGTCACACGGACCACTTCACCGACCCGATGGTCGACTGCCGCGCCTGCAAGAAGCGCTTTCGCGCGGACCAGCTGGACGACGCCGGGAAGTGCGACGCCCGGGACGGCTCGTCCGAGCACGACCTCACCGAGCCCCGCAACTTCAACATGATGATGCAGACGCAGATCGGTGCCTCGGAAGAGGACGCCACGGTGGCATACCTGCGCGCCGAGACCTGCGGGCCGATCTTCACGGCGTTCAAGCGGGTTCGCGAGGCCTCCCGCCAGAAGATCCCGTTCGGCATCGCCCAGATCGGCAAGGCGTTCCGCAACGAGATCAATCCCCGCAACTTCACGTACCGGACCCGCGAGTTCGAGCAGGCGGAGCTCGAGTTCTTCTGCCGCGCCGAGGAGGCGGACAAGTGGTTCGAGTACTGGCTCGACGAGCGCATGCGCTTCCAGCGCGACATCGGCATCGACCCGGCAAAGCTGCGCAGCCGGCCCCACGACGCCGAGGAGCTCTCCCACTACTGCCTCCGAGGCGAGGACATCGAGTACGAGTTCCCGTTCGGCTGGCAGGAGTTCGAGGGCATCCACCACCGGGGCACCTGGGACCTCAGCCGGCACTCGGAGTTCTCGGGCAAGGATCTCAGCGTCACGGATGAGGAGACCAGGGAACGCACCCTCCCGACCGTGATCGAGACGTCGGGGGGCATGGACCGGACCTGCCTGGTGCTCTTGGTCGACGCCTACGACGAAGAGGAGCTGGAGGGCGGCGAGACCCGCACGGTGATGCGCTTCCACCCGGCCCTGGCGCCGGTGAAGGTGGCAGTGCTGCCCCTCTCGAAGAAGCTCAGGGAGCCCGCGCGGGCGCTCGAGGCCGGCCTGCGCCGGCGCTTCAACACCTTCTACGACGAGTCCGGCAACATCGGCCGGCGCTACCGCCGCCAGGACGAGGTGGGGACGCCCTTCTGCATCACCGTGGACTTCGACACCCTCGAGGACCGCCAGGTCACCGTGCGCGAGCGCGACGGAATGAGCCAGGACCGCATCCCCATCGACGCGGTCGAGGCGGTTCTGGCGGAGCGGCTAGAGCTTCCGCGATGACGTCCGCCAGGCCGACGTCGCGCCGCGTGTTCTTCTTCGGCGACGGCGAGGCCGACGGCCGCGTCGAGCTGCGCGAGGTGCTCGGAGGGAAGGGCGCCAACCTGGCGGAGATGACCCGCCTGGGTATCCCGGTTCCGCCCGGCTGCACCCTCTCCACCGAGGCGTGCCTCGAGTACCAGAAGCGTCACCGTCTGGCCGCGAATCTCAAGGCCGACGTGCTGACTGTCCTCGCCCGGGTGGAGGGGATCATGGGCCTGCGCTTCGGCAAGCCCGAGCGTCCCCTGCTGGTGTCGGTCCGGTCCGGAGCACGGGTCTCCATGCCGGGCATGATGGACACGGTGCTGAACCTCGGCCTCAACGAAGAGACGGTCGTCGGCCTCGCGGCCATGGCGGACGAGCGCTTCGCCTTCGACAGCTACCGCCGCTTCATCCAGATGTACGGCGACGTGGTGCTCGGTGTTCCCCACGAGCGCTTCGAGGGGCGGCTCGAGGCCGCGAAGCGCGAGCAGGGCGTGCTGCTCGACAACGAGCTCGAGGCGCCGTTCCTGCGCGCGCTGGTGGCGGAGTTCCTCGAGATCGTCGAGGAGGACACCGGGGAGCCCTTCCCCCAGGATCCGGCGACCCAGCTCTGGGGGGCCGTGGGCGCGGTCTTCCGCTCCTGGCACAATAAGCGCGCCCAGCGGTATCGGCGCATCAACGAGATCCCGGACTCCTGGGGCACGGCCGTCAACATCCAGGCCATGGTGTACGGCAACATGGGGGACGACTGCGCCACCGGCGTGGCCTTCACGCGCGACCCGTCCACCGGCGAGCGGATCTTCTACGGCGAGTACCTGCCCAACGCGCAGGGCGAGGACGTTGTGGCGGGGCTGCGCACGCCCCAGCCCATCAACGAAGCCAGCCGCACCCCCGATACGCAGGCCCTGCCCACCCTCGAGGAGATCCTGCCGGGCCCGTACACCGAGCTGGTGAAGATCCAGCGCCGCCTCGAGAAGCACTACCGCGACATGCAGGACATCGAGTTCACCATCCAGCGCGGCGTGCTCTGGATGCTCCAGACCCGGACCGGCAAGCGCACCGCCCAGGCGGCGGTCCGGATCGCGGTGGACATGGCCAACGAGCGGTTGATCACGCGGCACGACGCCATCGAGCGCATCGACGCCGGCTCGCTCGACCAGCTCCTCCACCCCACCCTGGATCCCCAGGCCGAACGGCAGGTGGTGGCCCGGGGACTCCCGGCGTCGCCCGGTGCCGGGGTTGGCAACGTGGTGTTTTCGGCGGCGGCGGCGGAGGCCCGGGCCAAGGCCGGGGAGAAGGTGATCCTGGTCCGGATCGAGACCTCGCCCGAGGACATCCACGGCATGCACGCCGCCGAGGGCATCCTCACCGCGCGCGGCGGCATGACGTCCCACGCGGCGGTGGTGGCCCGGGGCATGGGCAAGTGCTGCGTGGCCGGCTGCGGCGCCCTCGACATCGATTACGCCCAGCGCGAGATGCGCATCGACGAGCACACGATCGCCGAGGGCGACCCGATCACCCTCGACGGCAGCACGGGCGAGGTCATGCTGGGCAGCGTCGCCACCGTCACCCCAGAGCTGGGCGGCGCCTTCTCCGAGCTCATGACCTGGGCCGACCGGGTGCGATCGGTGCGGGTGCGCACCAACGCAGACACGCCCCAGGATGCCAAGGTGGCGCGGCAGTTCGGGGCCGAGGGCATCGGGCTCTGCCGCACCGAGCACATGTTCTTCGAGCCGGGCCGCATCCTTGCCATGCGCGAGATGATCCTGGCCGAGACCTCGGCGGAGCGGATCCGCGCCCTGGCAAAGATCCTGCCCATGCAGCGCGGTGACTTCGTGGGGATCTTCCGGGCCATGGAGGGGCTTCCGGTTACGATCCGGCTGCTCGACCCGCCGCTGCACGAGTTCCTGCCCCACGAAGAGGCGGAGATCGCCGGGCTGGCCCAGTCCCTCGGCATCGACACGGCCCAGGTGCGCGCCAAGCTGGAGTCGATCCGCGAGTTCAACCCCATGCTCGGGCACCGGGGCTGCCGGCTCGGCATCACCTATCCCGAGATCTACCACATGCAGGTGCGCGCGATCACCGAGGCGGCGTTCGAGGTGGCCGAGTCGGGGATGCGGGTGAAGCCCGAGATCATGATCCCGCTGGTCTCGAACGAGGGCGAGCTGCGCCGGCTGCGCGCCGAGGCGGTGCAGACGATTTCGGAGGTGGCCCGCGAACATCCCGGCACCCGGGTGCGCCCTGCCATCGGCACCATGATCGAGGTGCCCCGCGCTGCCCTCACAGCCGACCTGATCGCGGAGCACGCCGACTTCTTCTCGTTCGGCACCAACGATCTCACCCAGATGACCTACGCCCTGTCTCGGGACGACGCCGGCAAGTTCCTCGGCGTCTACATCGAGCGCGGGATCATCGAGGACGACCCCTTCGTCTCGATCGACGAGCAGGGGATCGGCGAGCTGGTGCGGATCGGCGTGGAGAAGGGCCGGAGCGTGCGCCCGCGGCTGGTGGTCGGCATCTGCGGCGAGCACGGCGCCGACCCGAAGAGCGTCAAGTTCTGCGCCCGGCTCGGGCTGGACTACGTGTCCTGCTCGCCGTATCGGGTCCCGGTGGCGCGCCTCGCCGCGGCCCAGGCGGCGGTGGAGGAGCGGCGGCGGGCGCGCGAGGAGAGCCCGACATGAGCGTCCGGTCCGCCGTGAAGGCCCCGAGAATCGCCGCCTGCCTCGCCGCCGCCGCCCTGGCGGCCTGCGCCGGCACGGCTCCGCCCGGGGGCTGGGGCGAGGACCCGGTCCTCGACCGGCTCGCCGGCGACTTCTACGAGCGGATCTCGAACCGGCGCTTCAACAGCATCGCCACCTACCGCGACCCGGCGCTGCGCGAGTTCTTCCGCACCACCCAGGCCTGGTCGGACTACTACGCCAACCTGGTGCAGGCCCTCGACGACGCCCACTTCGAGGCGATCCGGCCCACCCGCATCCAGCTCCTCGCGATCGCGCGCGCCGGACCCGAGCAGGTGATCGTGAGCGTCCGCTTCACCGGTGAGAACGGCCTGCCGCTTCGCTGGTGGAGGACTCGGATCGTGCGGGAGGATCAGTGGGAGCGCGAGGACGGGCGCTGGTGGATCGTGCCCGGCAAGCTCTAGCGGCCCCCTTTTTGGGCCCGCATTCGCGGGGCGTTCCGCCCGCAGTGTGAACATCTCTCCCCAGAATGGGAAAAACTTTTCTCCTCAGCGAGCCCCGCCGGGTACCTCCGCCAATCCCGCTTCAGTAGCTGGAACCACTGCAGAACCGACGAGATAGGACTCCTGTTGCCGGTCGATCCCCGCTGGCACGCACCTTGCTGAAACAGGGCCCGGGACGCGAGTCCCGACTTTTGAAAAGCCCAATGGTTTCGCGAGGATCGAAAGGAATAAGGGAAAGAATCGAAGGCGCATGGGCCGACGCGGACCGGGGGTTCGCACGGTGTACACGAGTCGATTCACTCCTCTTCCGTGACTGGCGGTCGCAGGCCTCCACCCACGTCGGTCCCCGCGTAGCGAGGAAGCGGGAGACAAGCTGCCCATGGCGCGGAAAGCGTGGCCCTCGGATCGAGAGCTCGTCGATGCCATCTTGGATGGAAGTCGAGAGCACTTCGAGCTTCTCTACGAAACCTACTTTCCGAGGGTCTATCGCTTTGCCCTGAAGCGACTGCGCGACGTCGGCGAGGCCGAAGATGTCACCCAGGACGTCTTCATGACGCTGCTCGACGCGCTGCCGTCCTACCAGGGCCAGTCCGCCCTGCTGGTCTGGATCTTCGGGATCACGCGCAACAAGGTCAACCGCCGCTTCCGCCGACCGCGCCCGTTCTTGGAGCCGCTGGAAGAGGGGAGCGCTCTGGACGTGTCCGGCCGCGAGCCGCCCACCGACGAGATCGTCGAGGCGCGCCGCATCCTGGGCCGCTGCGAGGAGATCATCGAGCACGAGCTCACCCCGCTGCAGCGGCGCATCTTCCACCTGAAGCACCTTCGTCGCCAGCCGATTCGAGCCATCGCGCGGGCGCTGGGCAAGTCCGAGGACGCCGTGAAGGCGAATCTCTACCGGATGCGGCGGGCCCTGACCGACGGGACCCCCGGCCTGGAGAGCCTGCTCCGGACCTAGGCCGATCCCGAGGGGGTCGCGCAGGAACGCCTTAGGGCCGATTTCCCTGCCACCTCTGTTGCCGTTCGGCCACTTACGAGATGACGGCAATTCGATAGCCGTCTCCTGGGGAGGGACAACGCGAGGAGAACGCGTTGCCCCGGACCGACGGCGTACGCCGAGCCCATCCCGAGATCCTGCCCGATCCCCCGGCCCACCCGGCCCCCCCGGCCGGAGGGAGCCTGGAGCAGCAGAGCGATCAGGAGCTCCTGGAGGGACTGCGCCGCGGGAGCGAGCCTCACTTCAACGAGCTCTACGCGCGCTATTTCCAGCGCATCTACAACTTCTGCTATGCCCGCCTGCGCAACCACGCGGACGTGGAAGAGATCGTCCAAGAGACCTTCACCGTGGTGTTCCGCTCGGTGGTGAGCTATCGAGGCCAGTCCTCGCTGCTGTCCTGGATCTACGGCATCGCAAAGAACACCGCGAACAATCATCTGCGGCGCGCCAAGACCCAGGAAATGCGGCTCGAGCGGGCGGAGCCCGAGGCACTGGCTCCGCTTCCCTCGATGGCGACCTACACGCCGGAGGAGCAGCTGGACCTGCGCCGTTGCACCGAGGCGATCAACGAGAAGCTGGCGTCGGTCTCCCGCTGGCAGGCCGAGATCTTCGTGATGCGCCACGTGGAGAATCTGTCGATCCGCGAGATCTCGGATCGAACGCAGCGTACGAGCGACGCGATCCGCTCGAGTCTTTACCGGGTCAAACGATTATTGCTAGAGGCGGCAGGGCCGACGACGGCGCATTCCAGCGCCTGAGCGGCTGCCGCGGTCATGAAGCTGCTCCGTACGAGACGCAGACGGTCGAGGGAGGCTGGGGACCGAGTGCCGAAGCAGGAGCGAGAATTGTTCGAAGAGAGCGCAATGGAAATCAACCCCGACGAGCTTCGAGAGTTCCTGGAAGCGGACCTGGTCGGGGTGCGCGCCGATCCCGAGTTCAAGGAGAGCCTCCGCCGGAAGCTCTGGACCCTTGTCCGCACCAAGTACGGTCGATCGGGCAGCGATCCCGATCCCGATTAGCGAAGCCACCGAAACCGGATACCGTTCGGCCCGCATGCGGAGTCCGGTCCGGCTGAAGAACTTCCGTCCCCGGCTGCTGCCGATCTGGGCGCTGTGGATCGCGGCGTTGCTGCTGAGCCAGCCCACTCCGGTCGGCGCCGCGGTTGGAGGCGGGATGGTGGTGGTGGGCGGGTTGCTCCGGACCTGGGGCGCCGGTCACCTGGTGAAGAACGAGCGCCTGACGGTGACCGGTCCCTACGCGCACCTCCGGCATCCGCTGTACGCGGGAAGTCTGCTGCTCGGCGTCGGCACGGCGATCATTGTCGGGGGCGCGTGGGCTCTCGTGCTGCTGGCGGTGCTGCTGCCCTGGTTCTTCGCGAGCTACTTCCCCCACAAGGAGCGCTCGGAGGGCGCGAAGCTGGAGGCCCGCTACGGCGCCGCCTACGCCGACTACCGCGCGGCGGTTCCGGCCCTGCTCCCGCGCCTCCGGGCCTGGGCTCCGAGCACGGAGACGGGCGCGAGCGCGCCGAGCGGGCACGGCCGCTGGAGCGGCCGCTGCTACGTGGACAACAACGAGCTCGGAACCGCGCTCGGACTGATGGCGGGGCTCTCGGTATACGCGGTCCGCGCGTCGCTTCCGCTGTGAGTTCCGCGCCTGCCCCCGGGCCGCAGCTCGCCCGCGGCCAGCTCGCCAGCAGGACCGTGCGCACGCTCTCTCGCGGCGGCTGGGCCAATCCCGACGTCCTGCTGGTGCGAGCCGGCTCGGGATACACGGTGGTCAAGGACTACGCACCCCGGCGCGCCTGGGTGCGCTCGACCATCGGCCGCTGGCTCCAGCGGCGAGAGCAGCGCGCGTATCGGATCCTCCGAGACCTGCCGGCCGTGCCCCGCTACCTGGGCCGGATCGACGTCCATGCGTTCGCGCTGGAGTACCGGCCCGGGGAGCGGCTCTCCCGCGAGATCGCCCGACGCACCCCGGAGTCGTTCCTGGCAGAGCTGCGGGAGGCCGTCGGCGCCATGCACGCGCGGGGCGTGGTGCACCTCGACCTGCGCCACCGGAGCAACATCCTGGCCGGGGACGACGGCCATCCGGTGTTGATCGACTTCGCGTCCGCGCTCTGCTTCCGGCCGGCGGGCCCGTGGCCCCGCTGGCTGCAGCCCTGCCTGGCCTGGATCGATCGCCGGGCGCTGGGCAAGTGGGCGTCGCGCTGGGCTCAGGAGCCCTCGCCGGGCGGCGCGGCATCCGCTGCCGATGCCTTCTCTACGCCCGCCTCCGACGCCAGCCGGGAGACGACCTCGGCGGGATCGCGCGGCGCCAGTCGACCGATGTAGTGGCGAAAGGCGTCGAGGGTCAGGCGCGCGTCCGCCATGGCCCGGTGGGGCACGTTTCCCTCCACCAGCCCCGCGGTCGTCGCCGCCTGGCGCAGCGACAGCGCCGACACGGTCTCGCCAGCGACCAGGGACCACGAGTAGAACAGCGTCGCCAGGTCGATCACGTGGTAGTCGAAGGGGTAGGGCAGCTCGCAGCTCTTGTACGCGCGCTCGATGAAGTTCACGTCCATGCGCACGTTCTGTCCCGCGGGCACTACGGTCTTGTCCGCGGGAAGCAGCGAGGCGAACTCGGTCAGGACCTGGCGGATGGGGAGTGCGTCGGCCCACAGCTTCTCGTCGTAGCCCGAGATCTCTGCGGCCTCGGGGGTGATGCGCTCGGGGCGCGAACGGATCTTCCACTCCTGGGCCGCCAGCTCCACCAGCCGGTAGTCGGTAAGGATGACACCGATCTCGGTGATGTCGTGGAGCTCGGGATCCAGTCCACCGAACTCACAGTCGAGAAAGGCGAAGGCGAACTTGGCCAAGCTTGGACTCCAGCCACTCCAGCCTGGAGGCCGGGGAGATCGAGACGCGCGGAGAAAGTGGTGCTCCCAACGGGAATCGAACCCGTGTTTGAGCCTTGAGAGGGCCCCGTCCTGGACCGCTAGACGATGGGAGCAGGGGTCGAGAGCGCGGGCAACTTAGCCGCCTGGCGGTTGCCCTGCAACGAGTCCCGTCGGCGCCGGCCGCGGCGGACGCAGGGGCAGTCCGAGCTCGGCGCGCACCCGATTCTCGGCGGCGACGCCCCGCTCGAGGGTTCTCGCCCAGTGCTGGATCTCACCCAGCGCCGCTGCGGTGGCCGGCGCGTCCCGACGCGCCCGGGCCAGCTGGACCTGCAGGCGCAGCACGGCGAAGTCGCCGGGCAGGAGCCCGGCGGCGCCGTCGAGCGCGCCCTGTGCGTCGGACAGTCGGCCCTCCCCCAGCGCGGTCTCGGCGAGACGCACCAGCTCGCCCGCGCGTGCCGCGCGTCGGCGTCGATCCGCGTCGGCGTACGCGCGGGCTTCGCGGTCGCGACCCAGCGCCGTGGCCAGGTCTGCGAGGACGCGGTCGATGCGGGCGTACTTGCGTCCCTCTCGCGTATCGCGGTAGGCGCGCACGGCGCGCTCGTGGCGCTCGAGCGCGCCCCGGTCCGCGCCCTGGGCCAGCGCGCGCTCCGCGTCGTAGACCGCGATGCGCGGAAAGCGATCCGACTCCGCTGGCGGGATGCGGTCGCGCCAGCCCCAGGAGGCCTCGCGATCCAGGCTGTGCCACGCTCGGGCCGCATCGTACGCGTCGCTGCTCTCGCCCGAGCGCCGCCAGGCCTCCTCGAACGCCGCGGCCGCCGCCGCCAGGTCGCCGCCCCGCCGCGCCCAGTGCCGGCCCAGCGCGCGCAGGGGCTCCGCACGGCCGGGATGGTGTCGGGCCAGGGACTGGAGTCGACTGACGGCGGGGTCCGCAGGCTCGCCCGCGCGCAGGGTCAGCTCCGCGTCCAGGGTCTCGCGCAGTATGGGCTCGACCGCGGCCCCGAGCTGGGCGAGCAGACGGTCGAGCTTGCGGCGATAGACGGGCGTCCCGTCGGGACCGGCCGCCGCAGCCACACTGTCGAGCAGCGCCGCGGCATCGAGCTCGCCGCGCAGGGGCGGCAGCACGGGGGCGTTTCGCGGGAGCCGCTCTTCGATCTTCCCGAAGTCGACGTCGGCCCAGTCGAAGCGCCGGGAGAGGCGGGTCTCCACGAAGGCGTTGTCATCGGTGTTGGCCGCGTCCGGATCCAGCGCCGCCAGGGCCGCGAGGGGTGCCTCGGCGCGGGCCAGTAGGTCCTCGACCCGACGCACGTCGTGCAGGGCCAGGGCGGCCGCGAGCGCCGGCTCGGCCAAGCGCTCGCGCATCCTCGCCAGGTCCCAGACCACGGGCGACCGCCCGCCCAGCAGGAGCAGGGACTTGGTCGGGTTCGCGGTGCTGGCCGCCGAGAGCAGCAGCCCGCCCGGGAAGACGCGCTCGAAGCTCGTCATGATCGCCAGCAGCGACTCGGTGTCGGTGTGGGTGCCGTTGATCCAGGCGCCGAAGGTCCCGCCCTCGGAGAGGTTGTCGCGCACCAGGGCGAAGAACTCCTCGGTGAACAGGTTGGCCGCACCCATCAGCCACGGGTGACTCGGCTGGGAGGCGATCACGTCCCAGCTGCGGCCCTCGGCGCGAGCCAGCAGGAGCTCGTTGCGCCCGTCGTTGATGCGCACGCGCACGCGCGGATCGGCGAGGGGATCCTCGCGTCCCCGATAGAGCAGGGGCAGCGCCTCCACGACGCCGGCCTCGAGCTCGACCACTTCGATGGAGCCCAGACCCGTGGCGCGCAGCGCGTCCAGGGTTGCACCCCCGCCGATCCCGATCACCAGCCCTCGCTCCGATTTTCGTCCCCGGAGTCCCTGGAGCGTCAGCGGGCGGCTCCCCAGCCCGGTCTGGGGTCGTGCTCGGTCCGGCGGGCTGCGGGGCGATTTGCCTCCGGGGCTCAAGATCTCCGGGGCAACCTGCCGATAGGAGAG
>JAPUKG010000076.1 GCA_027295775.1 Pseudomonadota bacterium | reverse complement strand
CCGCGCGATCGAGGGCGCAGTGATCCAGGCGGACGATCCCCAGGCCATGGCGGAGCGCTGGTCGCGCGCGCTCGACCGACCGGCGGTCCAGGGGAAGGACGGGAATCCGCTGATCCCCCTCGACGCGGGCCGGATCCGCTTCACGCCCGCCAGGGACGGCCGCGGCGAGGGCGTCTCATCCATCGAGATCGGCGTGAGCCAGCTCGACACCGCGCTCGCGGCGGCGCGAGCGCGCGGTCTCCCCGTCGAGGGCCACCAGGTCACGTTGTGCGGAACCCGAGTGCAACTGATTCCACCGCTGTAGCAGGAGATTCCATTCCATGAGCGCGCCCATGTATCCGGGTGAGATCGCCCGGACCCACCCGAACAAGCCCGCCTACATCATGGCCTCGACCGACGAGACCGTGACCTATCGCCAGCTCGACGAGGAGTCGAACCGCGGCGCCCAGCTCCTGCGCAGCCTGGGCCTGGGGCGCGGCGACTCCATCGCGCTCTTCCTCGAGAATCATCCGCGCTTCTTCGAGATCTGCTGGGCGGCCCAGCGCTCGGGACTCCGCTACACGACGATCAGCTCGCGGCTGACGGTCCCCGAGGTCGAGTACATCGTCAAAGACTGCGACGCCCAGGTGCTGATCAGCTCCCGCGCCAAGGCAGACGTGGCCGAGCCATTGGCAGGCTCCCTCGGACACCTGAAGGCGCGCTACGCGGTGGGCGGCAGCGTCCCGGGCTACGAGAGCTGGGAGGAGGCGACCGCGGCACAGCCGCCGACGCCCGTGGACGACGAGATCGAGGGCGGGGCCATGCTCTACTCGTCGGGAACCACCGGCCGGCCCAAGGGCGTCCGGTCGCTCATGAAGTTCGATCCGCTGGGCACGGCGACCCCGATCGTCGCACTCAACAAGGCACTGTACGGCGCCGACCTGAACTCGATCTACCTGTCGCCGGCGCCCCTCTATCACGCCGCCCCGCTGGCCTTCAACATGGGCATGCTGCGGATCGGGGCAACGTGCGTGATCATGGAGAACTTCGACGCCGTCGAGTCCCTGCGCCTGATCGAGAAGCACCGGATCACCCACTCCCAGTGGGTGCCCACCATGTTCGTGCGCATGCTGAAGCTCCCCGAGGAGGACCGCGCGCGCTACGACCTCCAGAGCCTGAAGATCGCGGTGCACGCCGCCGCCCCCTGTCCCATCCCGGTGAAGGAGCAGATGATCGAGTGGTGGGGCCCCATTCTGCACGAGTACTACGCCGGCACCGAGGGCAACGGCTTCACCGCCATCAACTCCCACCAGTGGCTGACCCACAAGGGCTCGGTCGGCCAGGCGCTCACGGCGGTGGTCCACATCCTGGACGATGAGGGGAAGGAGCTCCCGCCCGGCCAGCCCGGCGGCATCTACTTCGAGGGCGGCGGAAAGTTCGAGTACCACAACGCGCCCGAGAAGACGGCCGCCGCCATGTCCGCGGAGGGCTGGAGCACGCTCGGCGACATCGGCTACCTGGACGAAGAGGGCTTCCTATACCTGACCGACCGCAAGGCCCACATGATCATCTCCGGGGGCGTCAACATCTATCCCCAGGAGACGGAGAACATCCTCATCACCCACCCCAAGGTGACCGACGTCGCCGTGATCGGCGTGCCCAACGAGGAGTTCGGCGAGGAGGTGAAGGCCGTGGTCCAGCCGGCGGACATGGCCGAGGCCGGCCCGGAGCTCGAGCGCGAGCTGATCGAGTTCTGCCAGCAGCAGCTCTCCAAGCTCAAATGCCCGCGCAGCGTCGACTTCCAGGCCGAGCTGCCCCGCCATCCCACCGGCAAGCTCTACAAGCGGCTCCTCAAGGACCGCTACTGGGGCAAGCACGACAGCCGGATCGTCTAGTCCAGCGGGAGCGCGCCGGCACCCCAGACGAGCGTCTTCGGGTGGAAGGCGTTCCAGCCGAACCAGTAGGACACGAAGCCGTCGAGGCGCGGCAGGCGCTCGCCCGCCTTCCCCACCAGCGCCGCCTCGGTCACCCGCCAGGGTCGGCCCGCTTCGTCCACCAGCGTGTCCGCATCCCCCCCAGCCGAGAAGCGCCAATCCGCCCGGCCGAAGGCTCGCACCTCGGCCCCGGCCCGGTAGCGCGCCGGTCCGCTGCGCACGCTCTCGCCCTCCACCTCGAGCAGGCCGCGCGTCGCCACCAACACCACCGGCGCGCCGCCGACCTCGTCGTTCACCACGCCCTCGGCGGTCAGCCGATCGAGCGGGTACGCCTTGGCGATGCCGCCCACCTGGAGTCCGAAGATCCGCGCCTTGCTGGGAAGGAGGTCCTTTCGCTCCACGACCGGGAACAGGGTCTCCGGCGAGGCGAAGTAGCCCGCGTAGGCCGCGCCCGGGTGGTACGAGCGCGCGTGGCCCGTGTCGATGTCGAGCACCCGGGTCTCGGGATGCTGCGCGCGCCAGTCGCCCCAGCGCGTCACCACGGCCGGCAGGATGCGCAGTCGGCGCTCGCCCGCCGCTAGGGGGCCCAGCACCGGCTCGCCCGTAAACTGGTTCCAGAGCGTCCGGGTCTGGCGGTCGTACATGAGCTTGTTGCTGCGCATCAGCAGGCCCGAGGAGCCGAACGTGTAGGTCTCGCCGTCCGGGCCCCGCCCGTCGTAGGCGATGCCCGCCCCGCAGAGCGTGCAGTACGCCAGGGAGACGGGAACGCCGCCCACCACGTCGTTGATCATCTCGTGCCAGTCGAGGATGCGCAGGGGGTAGGCGCGCGCGTCCCCAGCCAGCGCGATCCCGAACACCGGGTCGTCGTCCTGCAGGTAGCCGGCTTCCTCGGCGTCCACCAGCTTCGGCCCATCGAGGGCGGGGATCCCGTCCAGGGCAACGCCGCCCCAGATCACCTCTTCCACCCGGATCCGGGAGGGCACATCGTCGCGCAGGAATTCGGCGAAGCTCGGATCGATCCCGGCCAGGAGGCGCCCCTTCCAGCCGGTGAAGCCGGGCGGTGGGGCCAGGTCCGCCGCGGCGTACCAGCGAACCCACTCGCTCCAGTCCGGCCCGAAGGTCTCGCCCGTGAGGACGCCCAGGGCGTCGACGGAGTCGGCGTAGGCCGGAGGCGCCGCGAGCCCGACCTGGGCGGCGCGCATCAGCTCGATGAAGACGGCCGCGAAGCGCTCGTCGCGGGCTTCGAGGATCTCGGCGATCGCGGCACGGGCCGCGCTGGCGCTTCGCCCCGATAGCGCTTCCATGAGCTCGCTGGCTCGGTCCGGTGCCCCGGCCTCGCGCTGCGACGACCGCGGCTCCCCGGCGCCGGAGCAGGCGCCGCCCCAGACCGCCCATCCGCTCATGAGGACCATCAGCAGCACGAGGATCAGCGGGGACACTCGCGGCATTGGATCTTCGATGCCCCGGTCGGGGTGCGGTTTCGCACAGCCGACCGGGCGGGCCTATCCTTCTGGTCCCCATGTCCGAGAGCTCGCCCCGCATCCGCCTCTACACCCACAAGATCAACCCCTATGCGGAGAAGGTGGCCCGCGCGCTCGCCATCAAGAAGCTCCCGTTCGAGCGGGTGGAGTCGGACAACCCGGACGACGTCGCCTACTGGAATCCGGTCACCAAGCAGCTCCCGGTCCTCGAGATCGACGGCGAGCGGCGCCACGACTCCGCTGCGATTCTACGCTGGCTCGACGAGCGCTACCCAGAGCCGCCGCTCCTGTCCCGGGACCCCTCCACCGCGGCGGCCCAGGAGCGCATGGCCGAGTGGTCCGACGCGTCCTTCGTCTACTACTGGAACCGCTGGCGCGCGGCCCGCTTTCCCCTGCCCGGGGACGAGCAGCCCGCCGACCCGGGGCCCCTGCGCAGCCTCTCGAACGCCGTGCACCGCGCGTTCGGACGATCCGAAGGATTGAGCCGCGCCGA
>JAPUKG010000075.1 GCA_027295775.1 Pseudomonadota bacterium | reverse complement strand
GCGAGCGCCGCGAGCTGGTCCTCCCCGGCGCGGCGCCAGACGCGCCGACGCCGCCCGGCGGCCCGCTGGCCCTGCTCTCCGCCCACGGCGCCCACGGGTTCCGGGCCACGGTGGTGTCGCTGGACGGCGCGGGCGCGCCGCGGGTTCCGACGCCCTGCCGCGACGCCCTCGGTGTGAGTGCCGGGGACCGCGTCAGCGTCACACCGCTTCCGTAATGACGCGCGAGCTCCACAGCGTGTCGCCCTCGAACCCCGGCGACGAGATCGGGCGCTTCGCGGTGGCCGACGCCGCCGCGGTGGACGCGGCCGTGTCCCGCGCAGCGGAGGCCTTTCCGAGCTGGCGCGACGCCGGGTCCGAGTGCCGCGCCGGGCTCCTGCGCCGGTTCCGCGACCTGGCCGCAGGGCGCACCGAGGAGCTCGCGCGACTGATCGCGCGCGAGGTGGGCAAGGCGATCTGGGAGTCGCGCAGCGAGGCCGGCCTGCTGGCGGCCAAGGTAGACCTGAGCCTGGCCGACGGAATGCGCTCCGTGCAGACCCTGGTGGCCGGCCCCGGTGCCCGGGCCACCTTCCATCCCCGCGGCGTGCTGGCCGTGCTCGGTCCCTTCAACTTCCCCGCGCACCTCCCGAACGGGCACATCGTGCCGGCGCTGGCGACGGGCAACACCGTCGTCTTCAAGCCGAGCGAGCTGGCGCCCGCCGTGGGCGACTGGATGATGCGACTCTGGCGCGAGGCGGGCCTTCCCGAAGGCGTCCTCCAGATCGTGCAGGGCGCCGCCCAGACCGGTCGCGACCTGGCCGCCCACCCAAGGGTGGACGGGATCCTCTTCACCGGCTCCTGGTCCACCGGTCGGGCGCTCCGGGCCGCCACCGTCGACGAGCCCCAGAAGATCCTCGCCCTCGAGATGGGCGGGAAGAACGCGATCGCGGTGCTGGCGGACGCCGACCTCGACCTGGCCGTATCCGAGACCGCCCTCTCCGTGTGCGCCACCACCGGCCAGCGCTGCTCCTGCGCCAGCCGGATCTTCGTCGAGCACTCGGTCTTCGAGCCGTTCGCCGAGAAGCTCACGGCCGTGTTGCGCGGCGTCGCCATCGGCGACCCCATGCGAGAAGACGTCTTCATGGGCCCGCTGGTGTCGGAGACGGCCTACGAGAAGGTCGCGCGCTATCGCGCGCTGGCCGGCGAAGCCGGCGGCGAGCGGCTGCTCCAGGTGCAACCGGAGCTGCCCGTGCCCTTCGTCGGCCCCGGGCTCGTGCGCTTCGCCTCGGCCGAGCAGACCCATCCGTATCAGCGCGACGAGATCTTCGGCCCCGAGGCCGCGCTCTACCCCGTCGATGATCTCGACCACGCCATCGCGGCGGTGAACGACTCGGATTACGGACTCGTCGCCTCGGTGATGACGCGCGACCGCGCCAGGTACGAGCACGCCGTCGGCCGCGTGCGCACGGGACTGCTCCACTGGAACCGCGGCACCATCGGAGCCAGCGGCAAGCTCCCCTTTGGCGGCCGGGGCCGCAGCGGCAACGACCGGCCCGCGGGCATCAGCGCCAGCGTCTACTGCACCGTGCCCCAGGCGCACCTCGAGAGCGATGCGGGCTTCGACCCCGACGCCCTGCCCCCCGGCATGCCCCCGCCCCGATGACCGCGCACCGCCGCGCGATTCTGATGGGCGACCCGTCCCACTTCAGCGTCGTGGGCGGAGCCAACCCGCACACCCGCACGCGCTGGGGCACCCGGCGCAGCGTGGACCGGGCGCTCGCGATCCGGCAGTGGGAGAGATTGAAGTCGACGATCGAGGAGCTGGGCGTCGAGGTCGTGGTGGTCCCTCCCGATCCGGCGCAGCCGGGTCTCGTCTACCCCGCCAACGCGGGCTTCATGCTCGACCCGGACACGCCCCTCCGGCGCGAGGATCGGCTCTTCACCCTGGCGAATCTGCTGCCGACGCGCGCCGGCGAGAAGCCGCACTACCGCGGGGTGCTGGAGCAGGCGGGCATCCCGATCGCCGAGATCGACGAGCGCCACCGCTTCGAAGGCGAGGCCGACTTCTTCCCGGCGGGCGACGGGTACCTCCTGACCCACGGTCGGCTCGAACGCCAGCGCTTCGTGCCCACCCTGGCGATCCCGCCCTGGAGGCGCGTCTACGGCTTTCGCACCGACGCCGCCGTCGAGTGCGTGCTGGCGCCGCTCGTCGCGCCGCGTCCCGTCCTGCGCATCGAGCTCACCCTGGAGGCGCACTACCACGGCGACACCGCGCTCTGCGCGTTCGGCCCCGGCCGCCGCTTCCTGCTCGGCTACCGCGAGGCCATCGCGCCCGACGGCTGGCGCCGCCTCGAGAGCGAGTTCGGCGAGCGACTGATCCCCCTCTCATCGGAAGACGCGCGGCGCTACGCCGCCAACTCCTTCCCCCTCCCCCAGCACGGCGAGTCCACCCTGCTGATGCCCGACGGCATCTCCGACCGCCTGCTCGCCCAGATTCGCGAGCGCGGCGTCACCCCGATCCCCATCGACGTCTCCGAGTTCCTCAAGAAGGGCGGCGGCTCGGTCAAGTGCAAGATTGGCGACTTGGGAATTAGGCTCTAGTTTTCGGGGGCTTGCGCCGAAGGAACTGTGCCACTGTGCCCCTCTGCGGGCACAGTCCACGGAGGCGCAAGCAAAGTGGCTATCTACCGCCGAGGGGACGTCTACTGGGCCCGATGGGTCGAGGACGGAAAGCAGCACCGCCAGTCGCTGCGGACCAAGGATCGCCGGGAGGCCGAGCAGCTCTACCAAGAGCTCACCACCCGGGCCAGCGGCCTGACCGTGCGCGACGTGCTGAGCCGTTGGATCAAGTATCAGACGGCCCGCTGCAAGCCCCGCTCCGTCCACCTCTACAAGATCGTCCGCAAGCGGTTCGCCCTGACCTGGGGAGATCTACGGCCCGAGCAGATCACCACCATCGTGGTGGAGGAGTTCCAGGAGGGCGCCCTCCTGGCAGGGTTGAGCCCGAGAACGATCAATCACCAGGTGGGCATCGCGTTGTCCGCACTCAAGTGGGCAGCTGATCGCGGGCTCACGCAAACTGAGCCTCCCAAGTGGAACCGGCTCAAGGTGAACAGCACCCACGCACGCAAGTATCTCACCGCGTCGGAACTCACCAAGCTACTGGCCGCGGCTCGCGAGCCGCGCTGGCAGCGCCTGGAAGTGGTCGTGATGCTGGCGCTCTATGCCGGCCTACGACAGCAGGAGATCGCCTGGCTCACGTGGGACGATGTGGATCTAGCAGACCGCTGGCTTCATGTCAGGTCAAAGAAGGGCTGGTCGCCCAAGTCGGCCACATCTGAGCGTTCGATCCCAATTGCCGACGACCTGGCCGAATACCTGATCAACACCTCAACGCCTTGT
>JAPUKG010000074.1 GCA_027295775.1 Pseudomonadota bacterium | reverse complement strand
GGCTCGCCACCGCGATCGCGGCGCTGGGTGGAGCGGCCGGCGGCGGTCTCGATGTGCTCTTCCCGTCACTGCAGGCAGACGTCATCGACTACGACGAGCTGCGCACCGGCGAGCGCAAGGAGGGCGTCTACTTCGCCACCTGGCACGTGGCGGCCAAGAGCGCGACGGGCGTCGCCGGCATGCTGGTGGGCTTCGTCCTGTCGAGTACCGGCTTCCAGCCGAATGTCGCCCAGTCCGAGTCGGCGCAGCTCGCCATGCGCTCGCTGATGTCCGGTCTTCCCTTCGTCTGCTACACGGTTGGCATGCTGATCTTTTCCCGCTTCGCCCTCACCCAGGGCGCCCACCGCGACGTGCGCGCCCAGCTCGACGCGCGGGCAGCGCTCGAAGCAGAACCGGCCGGCTCCTAGAGAACGGCGAAGCGAGGAAAGGCAATGGTTCGTACCGGTCGGTGCCTATGCGGACGCATCCGTTACGAGGTCACGGGAGAGCTACCGCCGCTCGTCAACTGCCACTGTCAGTTCTGCCGCCGTGCGCATGGAGCTGCGTTCGCAACCGTGTGCTGGCTTCCTTCCTCGGCCTTCCGCTTCCTCTCGGGAGAGGAAGCCGTGCGGCGCTACGCCCGGGCAGGCGGCTTCCGAAGCTTCTGCGAGGACTGTGGTACGCGGCTCTTCAACGGCCTCCTCACAGGGGACGGCTTCATCTCCCTTGTGGTCGCGAGCCTGGATGAAGAGCCGGAGCGTGGGCCCATCATGCACATCAATCTCGAATCCAAGGCGACCTGGTACGAGGTCCGCGACGATCTGCCCCAGCACGACTCGCTTCCTCCCGAGGTGGTACGTGCGCTCGAAGCGATGAAGCGCTCGTAGAGACGTGGATCAGGGCCCTCGACCCATCGAAGCCGAAGGTCTGTTCGACGGGCTCCGTCCCCGTGCGATCCTGTGGGGAGCTCTCGTCGACAACGTCGCGACGCTCGTCGCCTCCGCGGTTCTGATCGGCTCCCTGGCGCCCGGCATCGTGACCGAGGACGAAGAAGCGGCCAAGCGCGCCATCGAAGCGGCGGCCGCCGCGCCGGAGTTCCTGATCGGATCGCTGGTGCTCGGTCTGGCGTGCACCGTGCTGGGCGGCTACGTGGGCGCGCGCGTCGCAGGCGCTCACTTCCTCCGCCACGGCGGCTGGGTCGCGGTCGCATCCGCAGTCATCGCCGCGCTCTTCTATCTCGTTCCCGCCGACGAGCCCGCGCTCGAGGTCCCGATCTGGTACGAGATCGCGGGGTGGTCCCTGCTCCTCCCGGCGGGTCTCCTGGGCGGCCTGGTTGCGAAGAGCCGGTCCAGCGGACGCTCTTTGGCAAATTGATGGGCCGAACGCGCGGTTTCCCCCTTCTCCTGGGTCTAGGCTGGCTGGCGGGCCTGCGTGTCTGCTGGCGGCGAGAGCTACCTGCTGGTCTTCGACTGCTTGATGCCGGTGCCCCCAGGCTACGTCCTGAAGGCCAACGAGACCGAGGGTCTGGCCTACTTCCACGAGGACTGGACCAACCTGGGCACGATTTGGATGTCGGGCTACCGCCAAGAGATGCATGAAGAATCGTGGGAAGTCCTGTCAAGCGCTTCGGTTGGAGACCTCACCGTGGAGGAACTCCGATACGCGGGAGAGGGGCTCTTCAGCGAGGAAGCTCGACGGTCGATCGTCGTTCACGACGGCGAGATCCAGGTTCTCTTCATGAGCAGCGCGATGAGGTACGCCAGACGCGCAGCGGAGGCGTGCATGGCTCGCCCCGCGCGTTAGCTAGCTCCGCGGGCCGCCGACTACAGAACGAAGAGACTCACCACCCAGACGGTCACCGCGGCCACCCCGCCCTGGATCGCGGTCCCGACGGTCTGGAGGCGGTAGCCCGTCTTCAGGTCCATGCCCGAGAACTGGGTCACCACCCAGAAGTAGCTGTCATTGGCGTGGGAGACGACCATGGAGCCGGCGCCGATGGCGACCACGCACAGGGCGCGGCCGGTTTCGCTCCCGAGGCCGAGCGAGTCGAGGAGCGGTGCCAGCAGGCCGGCGGTGGTGATGATGGCCACGGTGCTGGAGCCTTGGGCGGTCTTGATGCCGGCGGCGATCAGGAAGGGGAGCCAGATGCCCAGATTGGCCCCGGCCATGGTGTCGCCGATGACGTCGGCAATGCCCGAGTTCTGCAGCACCTTGCCGAAGGCGCCGCCGGCGCCCGTGATGATGATGATGGTGGCGGCGGCCAGCACGGCTTCGCCTACCCAGCCGTCGGCGGCGAGCATGCTGCGCTCGAGCCGCTTGGGCAGAAGTAGCGCCAGGGCGACGCCCAGGAGCAGCGCCACCACGGGTTGTCCCACGAAGCCCAGCGCCGACGCAGTGGCGCCCTCGCCAAAGGGGTGCGTCGGGAACTCGGCGATCGAGCGCAGCACGATCAACACCAGCGGTACCAGGATCGGGAGCAGCGAGCGGCCGGCGGAGGGCGCGTCGTCCGGGGCCGACGCCGCCGGGGCGGGCCCGGCGCCCTCCGGATAGGCGGGGATCGGCACTCGCGCGGCGACACGGGTGGCGAACAGGATGCCCGCGCCCAGCGCGATGGCGCTGACCAGCAGGCCCCACAGGATGACGCGGCCCAGGTCTGCCTCCAGGATGCCCGCGGCGGCGACCGGACCCGGCGTCGGCGGCACCATGGTGTGGGTGGCGTACAGACCGAGGGAGAGCGCGATCGCGCCGGCCGCCAGCGAGATGCCGGTTCGCTGCGCCAACGCGCGGTTCAGCGCCGACAGGATCACGAAGCCCGAGTCGCAGAAGACGGGCATCGAGACCACCCAGCCGATGATGCCCATGGCGGCCGGCACGTTGCGCTCGCCGGTGGCGCGCAGGGTGCTCTCGGCCAGCCGGAGTGCGCCGCCCGACTTCTCCAGGAAGGTCCCGATGATCGAGCCCGCCAGGATGACGATGCCGATGTAGCCGATGGTCCCGCCGAAGCCGCCGTTCACCGACTTCACCACGTCGGCGAGCGGCATGCCGGACGCCATGCCAAAGCCGAAGGCCGCGATCAGCAGCGCCAGGAACGGATGGATCCCCCAGCGCGCGGTGGCGACGACGATGAAGAGGATGGCGAGCCCAAGCAGGACGACGAGCCACATGGGCTCGCTTATCGACAGGCTTCGCTCCCTGCTGAAGCGCGCCGGTGGGACCTCGCCAGCGCGGCCGAGATGCGCAGCGTCACCCGGCCGAGGTGCGCGCGGCCCGACCGAGGATCAGCGCCTGGCGCGCCCGGACGTCGCCCGAGAAAGGCTCGCCCTCGTGCGCCCCGTCACTCGCCACCTCGATCTCGAGGCGCTCTCCGGGATCGAAGCGCGCGGGTTGGTCGCGGAAGTTCACCAGCACCGTACGCTGGTCGTCGTCGCACTCGCGCCGATAGGCGAGCAGCCCCTCTGCTGCGGGCAGGAGCGTCTGCTCGCCCAGGCGCAGCGCCGGCGACGCCCGGCGCGCCGCCAACGTGCGCCGGTAGAGGTGCAGGATGGAGGTGTCGTCCTTCCGCTGCCGCTCGACGCTGCGCGCGTCCGCGTCGGGCGGCCAGGGCAGCCACGGGTCCGCGCCCCAGCCGCGATCGGCGCTCGCGTCCCACGGGATCGGCGCGCGACAGCCGTCGCGTCCGCCTGGGTCGACGACGCGATCGGGCGGCACCACCGCATCCTCCAGTCCGAGCTCTTCGCCCATGTAGAGAAAGGGCGTGCCGCGCAAGGTGAGCAGCAGGATCGCGGCCGCCCGTGCGGTCGCCTCGGCGCCGCCGAAGCGCGTGCGGTGCCGCGGGAAGTCGTGATTGGACAGGACCCAGGTGGGCCACGCATCCACGGGGTCGAGCCCGGCCGCCGTCTTCTCGATCGAGTCGCGCCAGGTCGCAGCGCTCCAGTCGGCGAGGATCGACAGCAGGTTGAAGTTCAGGTGGAGCTCGTCGCCCTTCCCGTAGTAGAGCGCCGTCTGCTCGGGCAGGAGCCGCCAGACCTCGCCCACCATCATGCGCTCGCCCTCGTAGCGGTCGAGCAGCGCGCGGATGCGGCGGAGGTACTCGTGCGTGACCGGCTGTTCGTTCACCGCCTGCTGGGGAATCCTGGCGAGCTTCGGAGAGAGGTCGGCGAGCAGCGGGTCCTTGCCAATGTTGTGGATCACGTCGGCGCGAATGCCGTCCACGCCCCGGTCGAGCCAGAAACGGAGCACGTCGTGCATGGCGGCCTCGACGTCGGGGTTCGCCCAGTTGAGGTCGGGCTGCTCGGGAAGGAACGAGTGCAGGTAGAGCTGACCGCTTCCCTCGTCGAGGGTCCAGGCCGGCTGACCGGGGTGGAAGCTGCAGGTCCAGTTGTTGGGTAGCTCGCCGTTCGCGCCCAGATCGCGCCACACGTACCAGTCGCGCCGCGGACTCTCGCGCGAGGCGCGCGCCTCGACGAACCACGGGTGGTCGCTCGAGGTGTGCGCCGGGACCCAGTCGATGATCAGTCGCAGACCGCGCTCGTGAGTGGCGGCGACCAGCGCGTCGAAGTCGTCGAGGCTCCCGAACAGGGGATCGACGTCGCAGTAGTCGGAGACGTCGTAGCCGAAGTCGCGCATGGGCGAGCGAAAGAAGGGCGAGAGCCAGATGGCATCGATCCCCAGCCAGGCGAGGTGGTCGAGGCGCCCGATCACGCCCTGGAGGTCGCCCACCCCGTCCCCCGACGCATCCGCAAAGGAGCGGGGATAGATCTGATAGATCACCGCGCTCTGCCACCAAGGTGCGCCGGGGTGGAGAGTGACCATGGGCGCGCAGTATACGGGCCGAGGGGCGTGGGCTGGGGGAGTTTGCACCCCCGCGGGAAGCGGAGGGAGCGGCCCGACTTCCGGCTCCCAACCCACCGGTGACAAACGGTGTTCTGATAGACTTGGGTCCGCTGGGTGGGGTGAAGGTTGGCGGCAAAGGACGCCGACCGGTGCAGAAGCGCGGAAGTGGTGGGTCGATGTCGGCGCGCGGTCCGGGTGCCTCTGCGGAGGACCGGCTCGGAATCCCCGCGCTCGCTCCCCTCGCCCTGATAGCCCTGCTGGCAGTCACCGCCGCACCGGTGCTGGCCGCCGGCGACGAGAAGGACTGCGAAGCCTGGCCCGGGGAGTACTCCCCGCTTCCGACCGTCTACAACGACGATCCGTTCGCCGCCCATTGGGCTCGGCTCCGAGCGCGGGAGCTCTCCAAGCTGGCGCTCGAGTTCGAGAGCGAGGACCGCGTCCAGGCCCACCGGCTCTGGCGCCGGATCAGCTGCCTCGTTCCCGACGGGCCCGAGGTCCTGGCCGGCATGGAGCGGACCCAGCCGCGGGCCGTGCGCCGCGAGACGCCACCGGCCCCGGTGCCCCTGGCGGAGCTCGATCGCGCCCTGCGCAGGGCGGAAAAGGAGATCGAAGACGCGCGCTTCCGAGATGCGATCGAGTCGGCGGCCGAGGCCCAGCGGCTGATGGAGAGGCTCTCTCCGTCGCCCGAGCTGAGCGAGCGCCGGGTCCGGCTCGGGTTGCTGGAGGCTACGGCGTTCATGGCCTTCGGCAATCAGACCGCTGCCCGCAAGAGCTTCGAGCAGGTCCTGGCCCACGATCCAGAGCTGAGTCTCGATGCCCGGTCCACCCCACCCAAGGTCCGGCGTGCCCCTGAGCTCCTCCGTCCCCGCCGCGTGGTGATCGCGCAGAACGCGGACAAGTTCTTCGGACTCGAGCTCACCATCGAGGACCTCGAGATCCGGCGCATCGAGAGGCACGAGGTGGTGGGCCGCTCCTTCGACCGCATCGACGGGGAGCTGACGTACCTGGTGACGATCGCGCCGCTCTACGAGTCCGGCTACGACCGGGCCGACTACTTCGTGGCGGTGAAGGACTACGCGCTGCTCCAGGTCCGCTACTACCGGC